>JBOFFD010000709.1:0-5728 GCA_051648425.1 Planctomycetia bacterium | reverse complement strand
GACCACGTCGAACTGTTCGGGCCGCCTTCGTCTAAGAACGCCCACTCGCGCAACTTCGTCTTATGCCCCGGCGGCGCCTACGACCGATCGCCCTGCGGCACCGGCTCCAGCGCGAAACTCGCCTGCCTGGCCGCCGACGACAAGTGGGAACCGGGTCGGCCGTGGATTCAGGAAAGCATCTTGGGAACCTACTTCGAAGGCCGCTACGTCTGGGACGACCAAGCGGCCGGCCGGGTCATTCCCACCATCGCCGGCACCGCGTTCGTCAATGCGGAAGCCCGGCTGCTGCTCGACGACCGCGATCCGTTTCAGTGGGGCGTTCGAGACCAGCGGGCGTTGTCGTGACGAAACAGGTCGTCGTGGTGGGCGGCGGCGTGATCGGTCTTTGCGCCGCGCACTACTGCATGAAGCGCGGTCTCGGCGTCGTCGTCGTCGAGCGGAATTCCTTAGAGCGCAACGGTTGCTCGTTCGGCAACGCCGGCATGATCGTCCCCAGCCACTTCACGCCGTTGGCGGCGCCGGGCATGGTGACGGCGGGTCTGAAATGGATGGCCGACCCGGAATCGCCGTTCTACGTTCAACCGCGTTTTTCATGGGAACTTCTCCGCTGGGGGTATCGCTTCTGGCGGTCATGCACCAAACGGCACGTCGAACGGTCGGCCCCGCTCTTACGCGATCTGAACATGGCCAGCCGCGCTTGTTACGAAGCGCTGGCCGAAGAAACGTCGAATGACTTCGGCCTCGTCCGCCGCGGGTTGTTGATGCTGTATAAGACCGCGCGCGGCTTCGACGAAGAATCGCATGCGGCCGAGCGCGCCGTTCGATTAGGCGTGCCCGCCGAAATCTTAGACGCCCGCGCCGCCGCCGCCCTCGACCCCGGCGCCCGCATGGACGTCGTCGGCGCGGTCCATTACCCGCGCGACGCCCACTTGGCGCCGGGGCGCTTCATGGCCGGCCTGCAACACCGGCTCGCCGCCGCCGGCTGCCGGTTCCTTTGGGACCGCGAAACGACCGGTTTCGAGAAGCGCGGCCGAACGGTCGTCGGCGTCCGCACCCGCGACGAACTGATCGAGGCCGACGCCTTCGTGCTCGCCGGCGGCGTCTGGTCGAGCGGCGTCGCCAAGTCGTTGGGTCTGAGCCTGCCGATGCAAGCGGGGAAGGGTTACAGCCTGACGTTGCCGGAACCGCGACAGCGGCCCGAACTTTGCTCGATTTTGACCGAAGCGCGAGTCGCGGCGACGCCGATCGGGTCGTCGCTGCGCTTCGGCGGCACGATGGAACTGGCGGGACTCAACGAAGAAGTCCAACCCGCGCGGGTGCGAGGCATCATCCGATCGGCGATTCGCTACTTTCCCGAGTTCCGCGAACAGGATTTCGATGGGATCGTTCCGTGGCGCGGATTGCGGCCCTGCTCGCCCGACGGACTGCCCTACCTCGGCCGCCCCCGCCGTTACGACAACCTGGTCGTCGCCACCGGCCATGCCATGATGGGCCTGAGTCTGGCGCCAATCACCGGTCGACTGGTCGCCGACCTGCTCACCGACCAGCCGTCTGAATTCGACCTGGCGCCGCTGGCGCCCGACCGCTTCGCCTAGTGTGGTTCCACGAGGATTTTCGATCGATTTTGGAAAACTCGGTCGTTTTCCTTAGCAGTTTGTTTGTTCCGCCTCGTAATCTGAACTATGGTTGAGCGAAGGGCGGTCGACGGACCGCGGTCGTGATGCCTACCTGTCTTAACCTGTTTCGCGGACGCGCCGTTTTGACGCGCGTTCCACCCTTGGCGTACAACCTCGCCGCATTTTGAACGTCGCCACGAACGTTGGCTGCGCCCGCGCGCCTTCGTCTACGCACCGGGCGGCTTCAGGAGACAGCAATGTCAACCTCGTCTTCGTTTTGGCGGTCGCTTCGACGTTTCTCTTCACTCACCGTCGGTCGCGGCTCTTACGACGCCGTTCCGTCCGTCGATCGGCATTGCGGCGCCGCACAGGCGCGGCCGCGAGCCGGTTCTTTCCGAATGGAAACGCTGGAGGGACGTGAAGTCCCCGCGGCGCCGGTGGTGCAGTTTTCCGTCGTCAACGACTGGGGGTCCGGCTTCCAGGGGAACGTGGTCATTCGCAACGACTCGGCCCAAGCCATCGACGATTGGCGGCTGTCGTTCAACTTCAACCAGCCGCTGTCGCAGATTTGGAACGCCGACGTTCAGTCGCAGACCGGGGGCGTGTACACCGTCTCGAACGTCGGCTGGAATAAGACGATCGCTCCGGGGGCGAGCGTGGCGTTCGGGTTCGTCAGTTCGCCGGGCAATGTAACCGGCGGTCCGTCGAACTTCCTCGTGAATGGACCGGCGATCCCGCCGCCCCCCGCCCCGCTGCCGACGCTGACTATTTCGGACGCTGTCGTTACCGAAGGGAACGCGGGGACGACCAACGCGACGCTGACGGTGCGGCTGTCGGCCGCCGCCGCCGGCGCGGTGACGGTCGGGTACGCGACGGCCGACGGCTCGGCCAAGGCCGGCGACGACTACGCCGCCGCCGCTGGCGCGCTGACTTTCGCCCCCGGCGAGACGTCGAAAACGATCACCGTCGCGGTGCGCGGCGACGCCCTGTTTGAAGCCGACGAAGCGTTCTTCGTCCGCCTCACCAATCCGACCGCCGCCGTCTTGGGCGATGCCGAGGGCGTCGTCGCCGTCCGCAACGACGACCCGGCCCCGGAACCTCCGCCAGCAACCGGCGGCGTCGACGTCCGGCTCGATGTGAAGAACAGTTGGACCGGCGGCTACGAAGGTTCCATCGTGCTGACGAACCGCGGCGCGACCGCCGTCGACGGTTGGACGGTGTCGTTCGATCTGAATTCGGGAATTCTTAGTTCGTGGAACGCAACGCCGGCGAACAACGTCGGCAATCGATACACCTTCAGCGACCTGGGCTGGAATAAGACGATCGCCGCCGGCGGTTCGGTGACGTTCGGCTTCACGGCGGGGGCTTCGGTCGGCGGGCCGGCCGCCATCTCGAACATCGTCTTCAACGGACGGACGACGACGCCGCCGACGACCACCCCGCCCACCGTCACCATCACCGACGCCTCGGCCGCCGAGCCGACCGCCCCCGCGCCGGTCGCCGTCGGTCCCATGACCTATCTGAGCACGGTCGGCAATCAGATCGTCGACGCGCAGGGGAACACGGTCAAACTGGCGGGGGTGAACTGGTTCGGGTTCGAGACCGGCAACTTGTCGCCGCACGGACTGCACGTCCGCAACTGGCGGTCGATGATGGATCAGATGAAGTCGCTGGGTTACAACACGATCCGTCTGCCGTTCGCCAATCAGATGTTCGACGCCGGCAGTCAGGCGCAGGGGATCAATTACAATCTGAACGCCGATCTGCAGGGTCTTTCGCCGTTGCGGATCATGGATAAGATCGTCGACTACGCCGGCGAGGTCGGTCTGCGGATCATGTTGGACAACCACCGCAGCAACGCCGGCGGCGGACCGAACGACAACGGTCTGTGGTACACGGCGGCCTACCCTGAATCGCGCTGGATCGCCGACTGGACCATGCTGGCCACGCGCTACGCCGGCAAGCCGCAGGTGGTGGCGGCCGACCTCATGAACGAGCCGCACAACGGCACCTGGGGCACCGGGAACTTGGCGACCGATTGGCGGTTGGCGGCCGAGCGCGCCGGCAACGCGATCTTAGCCGTCAACCCGAACCTGCTTATCGTCGTCGAGGGGATCGCGGCCTACGAAAACAACTTCTATTGGTGGGGCGGCAACCTGCGGGGGGCGAAGGACCATCCGGTGCGGCTGAACGTCGCCGACCGGCTCGTCTATTCGCCGCACGACTACCCGCAGTCGGTCTTCAACCAGCCGTGGTTCAACGACCCGGCCTATCCAAACAACCTGCCGGCGGTGTGGGACGCGAACTGGGGTTACCTCTACCGTCAAAACATCGCCCCGATCTTACTGGGCGAGTTCGGCACTAAATTGGAAACCACGAAAGACCAGCAGTGGTTCAGCGCCATCACCCGCTACCTGGGCGGCGACTTCAACCTCGACGGCGCCAACGACTTGGCAGCCGGCAAGCAGGGGCCGAGCTGGACGTACTGGTCGTGGAACCCGAACAGCGGCGACACCGGCGGCATCTTGGCGGACGACTGGACGACCGTGCAGACGGCCAAACACGCCGGCGTCGTGCCGATTCAATTCCAATTCCCCGCGACGGGCGGCGGCGGAACCGTCACCCCGGCCCCCAACCAACGGCCGATGACCTTCACGGTTCGCCTGTCGGCCCCCAGCACGCAGACGGTGCGGGTCGACTACGCCACCGCCAACGGCACCGCCACCGCCAACGGCGCCGCCACCGCCGGCCTAGACTACCTGGCGACGAACGGCACGCTGACCTTCGCCCCCGGCGAAGTCGAGAAGACGATCGTCGTGATGATTCTTTCAGACCGCGAGGCGGAAAGCGCCGAACGGTTCCGCGTGCTGCTGTCGAACGCGATGAACGCCACCCTGGCCGACGCCGCGGCCGACGGCGAAATCCTGAACACTACGCCGACGGTGTAAGACGCCGTTGTTGTGAAACGGAGAGTCCTTCAAAACCGGGACCGGCGCCGTCGTCTTAGCGACGCGGTCGTCGGCTCGGTTTCTTCCGTTCCAGTCGGCTACGCTTGGCCCCGGCCGGTCGCTTCCCAATAGGTTCGCGCTTTCCGCAGGCCGGCGGCGCACAACTCGAACTCATCGCTCAAACGGCGCAGCACCGGGGCTTCGGCCGCTTGGTCGGGCGATTCGGTGTACATGCTGGCGACCAGGTACGACCGCTTCCCTTGGGTGGTGTAGTCCACCAAGGCGTCGATCTTCGTCGCGCCCCGCCGAGGGTGCAGCGCCTCGGGGTAGACCCCCGTCCAGAACAGGGCGAAGTCGCCGATGTGCTGGAACAGCTTGCGCCGTTCGTCGCCGCGATGCGAAAGCCGCTCGGCCTCGAGCAGCATGGCGGCCAGTTCCGCCACCCGCCGGCCTTCGCCGTCGCGCATGCAGAAAAGGTCGTCGCGGTGGATGAACCGCGCCAGCAGTTTCGCGATGTAGTCCACGACCTTGGTGTCGGTGTAGCCCATGTCCGCAAAGAAGGCGTGTTCGGCAAAGCCGGCGAACAGCCGATGCAGCGGATGGTTGTCGGGAATGGGAGTCATGAGTGCACGCTCCGTCGCCGAGGTTTAGTTTTGCTACTAATGCTTAACGGCATTATCAAAACAGGTCAAGAGGAGACTTCTCGGTCTCGACCACCGTCGTTGCACTTCGCCATTGGAAGAGTCGGAATAGACGGTGCGACCGGACGATGGGCTGCGACCGGGATACGATGAGGTACACCGATCCGCAAGACGCATCGATGATACAGCCTAGCACGCAGGGAGACGCGACGCGATGAAAGCAACCCTCCATTCAACCGCCGGCCGACGACGCCGGCTCGGGATTCTTCTCGCGGCGCTGGCGGCGACGTGCGCGTCCCCGATGGTGCAGGCGGCCGACGCGCCGGCCGACGGGAAGTCGCTCTTCAAAGTCAAAGTGGACGCCGGGGCTGTCGCGCGAACGGCGTCGCCGGTGAGCGTGGCGGCGCCGCCGCTTCTCATGTCGGGCGACGGTTCGATGATTCTGACCGCCGACGACGGCTCGACGACCCCCGGCCAACTGGTCTCCGGGGCGGACGGCGAGCGGCTGTGGTTCGTCGTCGAC
>JBOFFD010000708.1:0-2146 GCA_051648425.1 Planctomycetia bacterium | reverse complement strand
TGTAGCAGCCGATCTTGCCGTCGCCCATCATCGCCCAAACGTGCTTACCGTCGGTCGACGGGCTGGGCGAGGCGCTGTTTCCTTCGCCGTCGCGGACGACCTTGTTGCCCGTACTCATGACGGCGCGCCACTTCGTCTTGCCGTCGCCCGCGCCGAGGCAGAGCAGCACCAAGTTTTCACCGTCGACGGAAGTCAGAAACAGGCGGTCGCCCCAGACGATCGGCGTCGAGCCGGCGGCGCCGGGCAGAGGGGTGCGCCACAAGACGTTGGTTCCGTCCTGCTTCGACCAAGCGGCGGGCAGGCCCTTTTCGTTGGAAAGCCCGTTGTTGGTTGGTCCGCGCCAATGCGGCCAGTTTTCGGCGCGGCCGTCGGCGGCGAGGCACAGCGCGGCGGCGACGGTGAAGAGGGCGATTGTCGGGACGGCGTTTGATTTCATGGCGGATCCTCGGCGACCATGCGGCGGGATGAACGAACTCGCGTGATTCGTAGGTTGTATACAGCGGCGGCGTCGGACCCATCCCGTCGGCGAAGTCGACCGCGACGGCGGGAAAAAAAGCATCGGGACGATTTCCGGGAACCGAGCGGTTCGGCCGGATCGAACCGCCGGCTGGGTGTTTTTTTGGTCGCGGGCCGATCGCCGCGATTGAAAGTCGCCGGCTCCGGCGGCAAGATACTCTGTACGCAGCGCTACGTTTCGACTCTGGCCGTTCGATGAGAAAATCAAGGCGAAGGAACGGGCGTCGGCCGGCCGCGTGGCACCGGCCGTCCCCGCGTCGCCGCCCGTCCCGACCGTCGGCGACGGGGGTTTCGCCCTGAATGGGTTTCGCCCCGCGGGAATGGAACGTCATGAAGAAACGACCGACGCCGAGAACCCTCAGTGTCATTTTGGGGGGCGGGAAGGGTACTCGGTTGTCGCCGCTCACGCTGATGCGCGCCAAGCCGGCCGTTCCGCTGGGGGGCAAGTACCGCCTCATCGACGTCCCCATCAGCAACTGCATCAACAGCGGCCTCAACCAAATCTATGTGGTCACGCAGTTCGAGAGCGCCAGCCTGCACACCCACGTGAAGGGGGCCTACCAGTTCGACCGCTTCAACGGCGGGTTCGTCGAAATCCTGGCGGCCAATCAAGGGATGGAGACCAACGACTGGTATCAAGGCACGGCCGACGCCGTCCGCCGCAACCTGCACCACTTCGGCGACCGCTGGGACGAGATGCTGATCTTGTCGGGCGACCAGCTTTACCACATGGACTTCGAACTGCTGCTCAACGCTCACCGCGAGGCGGGCGCGCAGATGACCATCGCCGTGCTGCCGGTCGACGCCGAGAACGCGGCGTCGCTGGGCATCGTGCGGGTGACGCAAAACGGCCGCGTGGTCGGCTTCGTCGAAAAGCCGCCGATCGAAGCGCAGACCGGTCTGGAGACCGACCCCGCCCTGTTCAGGCAGTACAACGTGAATCCGGCGGGGCGGCCGTTCCTCGCGTCGATGGGCATCTACATCTTCGACCGCAAGGTCATCTACGAAGAGCTTGCCTCCGGCAAGTACGTCGACTTCGGCAAGGACCTCTTCCCGTACGCCGTCAAGAATATGCACGTGCAGGCGTACGTCTTCGACGGCTATTGGGAAGACATCGGCACGGTGAAGGCGTTCCACGAAGCGAACCTGGGCATGGCGCTGAATCCGCCGCTCTTCCCGCTGCAGAGCGACAAGGGGACGATCTACACACGTCCGCGCACTCTCGCCCCGACGATCGCGCGCCGACTGCAACTCACCGATTCACTGGTCGCCGACGGATGTAAGATCGACGACGCGGTGCTGGAGAATTCGGTGGTCGGGCTGCGGTCGGTGATCGGCGCCAAGGTGCATCTGAAGCGCACGATGATGATGGGCGCCGACTACTACGAAACGGAAGCGGAACTGGCCGACAACCGTCGGCTGGGTCGACCGAACGTGGGCATCGGCGACAACGTGGTGATCGAGAACGCGATCGTCGACAAGAACGTGCGTATCGGCGACGACGTGGTGATCCGCAACCCCGATTCGGTGAAGCCGATCGAGACGGCGCAGTACGTGGTGCGCGACGGCGTGATCTGCATCATCAAGGGCGCGGCCATCAAATCGGGCTCGCGCATCGGGGTGTAAGACC
>JBOFFD010000707.1:0-6904 GCA_051648425.1 Planctomycetia bacterium | reverse complement strand
TGAGAAACCGGAAGACCGATAGATCACGTAGAAGTGCGCCGCGAGGCACGCGCGGACGCCGTCGGCATTGGCTGGCGGGACTTGCAGGAGATCGGATTCATGGACGGTCGGACCCTGACGAAAACGCTGTCGATCGTCGGCCTCGGCGGTTCCCTGTTCCTGAGCGAGGCGCCGGCCGCCGATGCGCCTACCGAACCGCCGGTGAAGCCCCGGCGCGGGTTGGTCAGCCGGTTGTTCTCGACCAGCGAAGCCGCGACGACGCCCGTTGCAGCTCCGACCCGGAGTCTTACGCCCGTCCCGGCCGCGTCGGTCGTCCTGCGGCCGGTGTTGCAGCCAACGCCGCGCCGCGCCGCGACAACGACCGACCCCGCCGTGCAGCCCGCCTCGGCCGCAACGCCCGTCTCGCCCGCCGGGACGCCCACTATCACTCCGTCCACCGGCCGCGCGACCGCCCAAAAGCGAAACATGAAGCCGGCATTCAGCGCGGAAGCGATCGAGGCGGCCAAAACGCCCGAGCCGACGAAAATCCCAATCGCCCGCGGACGACGCCCGATCGGCGACCGTCTGAACGACGACCTTGCCGCCGCCAAGCCGCGCGTCAGCGCCGCCGGCCACGACTTCCCCCCTGCCCCCGGCGAAGTCCTACCGCCCGCGCCGCGACCGAAGCCGGTCGAGAAACCGCGAGCCGTCGAGCCGACGAAGGCCGTCGTCGCGGCGAAACCGACCGTCGCGCCCCGTTCCTTGGACGTCGCCGCGATGGAAGCTGCGAGCCGCACGCTGGAAACGTCGCAACCGAAGGCCGCCGCCAAGGTGCCAGCGGTCGCGCCGGTCGCCGCCGCGTTGAAGCCGACTGCGGCGCCGAAGGTCGCGCCGGTCGCCACCGCGCCGACGCCGGTAGTCCCGCCAAAGGCAGCGCCGGTCGTCTCCGCGCCGAAGCCGGCGGCCGCGCCGATCGCGGCCGCGCCGACACCGGTCGCGCCGACACCGGTCGCCCCGGCGAAAGTCGCGCCGATCGCTTCAGCGCCCATGGCTCCGCCGGCCGTCATTCAACAGGCCGTTGCGACCGCCCCCGCGAAGCCGGCCGCGTCGCCCATCGCCAAAACGATCACGCTGGCGGACCTCGAAAAGGGTGCGCCGCCGCGGAGCGTCGCGACGGCGTCGCCCATCCCGGTCTCGGCGCCTGTCGTGGAAGCGGCCTTGCTGAAGACGGGACTGATCATTCCCGAACCGACGAAGTCCGCCGCTCCGGAGGCGCCGACGTTGACGGCCGCCGTCACCAGGCTGAAACTCGACATCCCGAGGGCGATCGTCGCCGCGAAGAAGGAACCGGCCCCCGTCGCCGACGTCGCGCCGCCGAAACCGTCGGAGCCGGCCAAGGTCGAAGCGCCGCCGGCCGAGCCGAAGACCGCCACCGACCTGAGTTCCCTGCTGCCGTCGCTGGCCCCGAAAAGCACGACGCCCTCCGTCACGCAGGGAACGAAGATTCCCACCGCCGTGGCGAAATCGGCGGCCGTCGCTTCGCCGATCGAGACCGCCGCGCCAGCCTCGGTCGTGCCGATCATTCCGGTGGCGGCGATGACGGCGACCCCGGAACTGCGGACCGTCGAGCCGAAATCGCTCGCACTGGTTCCGTTCGACCCCGAGGTTTTCGGACGCTGCCTGGAAGTCCTGCACCACGGACGGATCGAATCCGACCGCTGGCAGGCGGTCAACCGCATCCAACAGACCGCCGAATGGCAGGTCGGCGGCGGCGTCGCCCAGGCGCTGCGGGCCGTCGCCCTCAACGACTACAACACCGGCCTTCGTTGGACCGCCGTGCAGATGCTCGGCTCGATGAAACGCGACTTTCCGATCGTCGCCGACACGCTGCGGCTGTCGGCTCAGTTCGACAGCGACCCGTCGATCCGGAAAACCGCGACCGACCTCCTGTTCCGCTCGGCGGCCTTGCAGCGCCCGACGCCGTAACGCTCGACGGTCCCATCGCACGAAGACCGATCAGTGGCGGCGAAGAGTCCAAGGGGCGAAGCCGCGGCGAAACCTATCGTCAATAACGGCCGGCCGGCCTTGCTTTCGCCGCCGTCGGCCTGCTACACTACCTTATCTGGACTTTGCTGCCGGCCCGTGCCTTTCGACAGTCGTTCGAGGCCGGCCGCCGACCCTTCGTTGAAGACTCGTCCAAGTCGAAGGGTTGCGCTTCCCTTGATTCCGTGAAATCGGTTACCATCGTCGACGAAAATCGACCAACAGCCGAGGCCGACCGCACGTAGAGACAATGAACGTAAACACCCTTCCGGTGGGAACCCAATCCATGGCGATGACCCGAACTTCCTACATCTTCAGCCTTTCGGCCGCGTCGCTGACGGTCTTGGCGGGCGCCGCCCATGCCGAACCCGAACAGCCGAAGAACCTCGACCGCCAAGTCGCCGTGGCCGTTTCCGGCCTCATGCAACAAGGCCACATCACCCGGCACAAGGTCGACGACGAAATCTCGCAGCGGGTCCACAAGGAATTCCTCAGCGCGTTCGATCCGACCAAAATGTACTTTCTGCAAGGCGACATCGACCTGTTCGCCGCGTCGGCCAAAAAGCACGACGACGACGTCGTCAGCGGAGCGTTGGAGTTTCCGTTCTTGGTGTATAAGACCTACCTCGCTCGCGTCGACGAACGCGCGAAATGGGCGGAAGAACTTTCAAAGTCGAAGTTCGACTTTTCCGTGAAGGAAGAAATCGACGTCGACCCCGATACGACGTCTTACGCGAAGACCAACGAAGAACTGAAGGAACGTTGGCGCCGCCGGGTCAAATTCGACCTGCTGAACTTGGTCGTCGACGGTGAAAAGGAACCGGAAGCCCGCGACCGACTCGCCCGCCGCTACCGCAACGTCGCCAAGCGGTGGCACCAAATGAACACCGACGAACTGTTGGAACTGTTCTTCAATTCGGTGACGACCAGCTTCGATCCGCACTCGTCTTACATGTCGCCCGATACGCTGAACGATTTCAACATCGGCATTCAGTTGTCCTTGGAAGGCATCGGCGCGCTGCTTCAGTCGGAAGACGGCCTCACCATCATCAAGGAAGTCGTCCCCGGCGGCGCCGCGGCGAAAGACGGCCGGCTGCAGCCGGGCGATAAGATCATGGCGGTCGGCCAGGGCGAAGGCGGCGCGATGGTCGACCTCTTGGACATGAAACTGCGCGACGTGGTGAAGAAGATTCGTGGCACCGCCGGCTCGACGGTGCGCCTGGAAGTCGTTCACGGCGCCAGTCAGAAGCGCGAGACGTTCAACCTCGTCCGTCAGAAGATCGAACTCGAAGACCGCGCCGCCAAGGGCGAAGTCATCACCCGCCCGGCCGCCGACGGCCAGGGCGAAACCCGCCTCGGCGTCATCACCCTGCCGTCGTTCTACGCAGACAACGCCGCCCTTCAGGACGGCGACGCCGACGCCCCCAGCGCCACCAACGACGTCCGCCGCATTCTCGAAGACTTCAAGAAGCAGAAGGTCGACGGCGTGGTGATGGACCTGCGCGTCAACGGCGGCGGCCTGTTGAGTGAAGCAATCAGCCTCACCGGCTTGTTCATCGACATCGGACCGGTCGTTCAGGTGCGCGACTTCAACGGCAACATCACTCCGTACCTCGACGAAGAACAAGGCGTCGTCTACTCCGGCCCGCTGGTGGTGGTCGTCAGTCGGTTTAGCGCCAGCGCCTCCGAAATCTTCGCCGGCGCCGTGCAAGACTACAAGCGCGGCGTCATCGTCGGCGACTCCAGCAGCCACGGCAAAGGCTCGGTGCAGAAAATCATCGACCTGTCGCGCCAATTCCGCGACCTGCCCAACGATGAAAAAGTCGGCGCGGTGAAACTGACCATGCAGAAGTTCTACCGCGTCAACGGCCAAAGCACTCAGAACCGCGGCGTCGTCTCCGACGTCGTACTGCCCTCGGCCACCGACCACGACGACTTCGGCGAAGCGAAGCTCGACTACGCCTTGTCGTTCGACGCCATTCCGCCAGCCGACTACAACCCGCTCGCGATGGTCGATGCGATGCTGACCGCCCGCCTCGCCGAACTGTCGAAGGAACGACAGGCGAATGATCCCGAGTTGCAGAAACTCGCCGCGCGGAAGAAGCTGTCGCACGATCGACGGGCGCGCAAGAAACTGACCTTCAACGAGGAATCGCTGCGGGCCGAGTTGGCTGAACTGAGCGACGAAGAGCGCGACGCCCTCAAGGACGACGACGTAAAGAAGAAAGACAAAAAGTTCGGCGAGGATCCTTACACCAAGGAAGTCCTCAAAGTGACCGCCGACCTGGTCCGTCTGAAAGACGCCGTTCTTACGAAGAACTAACTCCAACTGCGACGACCGCCGCCCGCCCGCGGCGGTCGCGTCTTCCCTCGACCGACCTCTCCGCTCTTCCGCCCGCTTGCCGCTTCCGCCCGACGAATCGATCCCGCCGCGAAAAACTTTTCAAAAACTTCACGAAACCACGTTTCCTGGTTTGAAGCAAAACAGATACTGAAGTAGGCTGTGTATAAGCAGCCTGCCGTTGCCGTCCCGATCTTCCTCCAGCGATGGTCAGCCCGGCCGCACGGCCCAGCCTCGACAGCCCTAACGCATCTCCTATCTAGAACGGGGGTTCCGATGAGAATCCTTCCACTCCGCGTGGTCGGACCCTGCGCCTTCGCCCTTCGCCTGACGATGGGCTTGGCGACGTTGGTCGTCGCCGGTCTTCCCACGATCGCCGCCGCCGCCGAGTTGCGACGCGGCGACTATTGGAACGTCGACGACTTGCGCCCCGGCATGAAGGGGTACGGCCTCACCGTTCTGCGCGGTTGCAAACGCGAGCGGTTCGACGTCGAACTCATCAGCGTCATGAAAAACGCCAGCCCCGGTCAAGACATGATCCTCGCCCGGTTCGCCGGGCTCGACTTGGAGAAGACCGGCGTCATCGCCGGCATGAGCGGCAGCCCGGTCTTCATCGACGACAAACTCGTCGGCGCCGTCGCCTTCACCTGGTCGTTCAACACCGAACCGATCGGCGGCATCACCCCGTTCACGCAGATGGTCGCCTACGCCAATCCGCCGTCGCGCCGCCTCGACTGGGTCACCAAAAACGCCGACCGACCCGCGCCCGACGCCTACCTCGTCGACCGCCCGCTGCCCGCCGCCGGCGGTTCCTTCCGCGGCGATCGAACGCCCGTCGGAGCCGGCGCCGGCGGTCTCGTGCCGATCGCCACCCCGGTCGCCGTCAGCGGCCTCACTCCCGACGCTCTGGCCGTCCTCGAACCCTACCTCACGGCCTGCGGCATGGTCCCCGTCGTCGGCGGCGAAGCCGGCCCCGCTCTCCTCGAAGGCAAAGATCGGCCGAAAATCGAACCGGGCGGCGCCATGGCCGTCGGCCTCGTTCTAGGCGACGTCTCCGTCACCGCCGTCGGCACCGTCACCCACGTCGTCGGCGACCGCGTCTTCGGCTTCGGCCACCCCTTCAGCAGCATGGGCAAATGCCGTCTGCCCCTCCTGACGGCCTACATCCACGCCGTCATTCCTCGGCAGACTGTCAGTTCCAAAATGGGTTCCGCCGTCGACGTCGTCGGCTGCATCGACTCCGACGTCAGCACTTGCGTCGCCGGTTGGCTCGGCGACACCGTCGAAATGATTCCCGTCGTCAACCACGTCTCGGCGCCGGGAATCGGCTTCAACAAAACGGTGCGCTGCTCGATCGTCCCCGACCGGAACCTGGTCGGCCCGTTGGCGATGACCGCGCTCGGCAGTTGCGTCGGCCTCGACGGTCAAGCGCCCGCCGAACTCACCACCCGCGTCCAAGTGACCGTCGACGTCGAAGGCCGCAAGCCGCTCTCGTACGAAGACGTGCTTTCCGGCCCCGAATACGGCGGCAACCGCGGCGTCATGCGCGTCTACGCCCCGGTCGCCAACCTCTTGTCGCTGCTCGGCAACAACGAATTCCACCGCCCTAAGATCAAGGGCGTCGAGTGTAAGACCGAGATCATCGAAGAACGCCGGTCGGCGCGGGTGTTGTCGGCGAAGGTCGTCCAGCCGCTCTTAACCCCCGGCGGCATTCTGCGGGTTCGGGCGACGCTGGAACCGTTCCGCGCGGTCGACGGTTCGGTCGAAACCTGCAACGACAATTGCACCGAGGAATTGACGCTGGAACTGCCGGCCGATCTGCCTCCGGGCAAATACACCGCGAAACTGAGCGCCGCCCCCGGCGACTTCGCCGACGAACTGCGCAACCGCCCGCATCTTCAGAACCCGGCCGATTTCGACCAACTGTACTCTTTCTTAGAGATGCAGTTGGCGGTGCGCCGCAATCAACTCGTCTTACGCCTGACCCTTCCCAAGGGCGGCGTGGCGGTGGACGGCAAGGAACTGCCGGCGCTGCCCGCCGGCGTCGCCGACATTCTGGAACGCGACCTGCCCCGCACCGCCCGGCCGACCCGCGATTCCATCGTCGCCCGCAAATCGACCGACTGGGCCGTCGACGGCGACGAGGTCGTCGCCTTTGAAGTCGTCGCCAAAAAGCCGTTCTACTCGTTCGCGGAAAACCGCTGATCGACCGCCGCCCTTTCCTTTCCGCCGAACGGTCGTCTGCCCGCCCTCGACACGATAGATTCTTCGGCGTCGACGCCCCGATCCTCATGGGTGCGCCATCGGAAGTAGGCAAGGAAGAAGTCCAAGTTTGTGGTGCGGGCGTCTCGCCTGCACGAATCGACGAGCCACCGTTGCGAGCTAGGTTCGTGCAGGCGAGACGCCCAATGGTGCTTACTTTAGGTTTTGTCAGAGCGATCAATGGGCCTGAGATGGCGGTTTACAGCCCTTTCAACACCAATTTTGGCTTCAAAACAGCACTTGAAGCCCTACAGACATTCGCCTGTTGGCTAAAGTAAG
>JBOFFD010000706.1:0-4074 GCA_051648425.1 Planctomycetia bacterium | reverse complement strand
GAATTCCTCGACGAAAAGCTGACGCCGCTGCTGGCAGCGGCGGCGGCGGGCCGGCGGACGGTCCTGTTCGTCGACGCCGCTCACTTCGTCTACGGCGCCTACCTGGGATACTTGTGGTGTCTGACGCGGTTTTTCGTTCTGACCGGGAACGGACGGCGGCGGTACAGCGTCTTAGGCTCGCTCGACGCGGCGACGCACCGGCTCCACGCCGTGACCACGACCAAATCGGTGGATACGGAAGTCGTTTTCGAGCCGTTCGACAAGCTGCGCCGCGAAATAAACACGGTCTAAACGACACGCGCCGCTCCGCTCCCACATCCCCGTTGGCACTTTTCGCGAAGCGTCCAAGCTCAGGCGCGCCTGGGCAGGCAACAGCATCTCTTGTCAGCGTCGCATGTTCCACCTGGCGGATTGCCGAAGTTTTCTCGCCCGCCCGTCGATCGAATGACGGTATGCAACGCGCGAAAAACCCGACCGCCGCCAAACTCCGTATCATACCCGAAGGCCGCCGATCTGGTATGGGCGGGCGATTGAAGGACTGTACATCATGACGACGACCGGGATTGTTCTGGCGGGGCTGGCGGCGATTCTTGGGGCGGAGCCGGCGGGCGGCGCGGAGACGAAGTCGGTGGAGTGGAAGTCGCTGCTGTCGAAGGAAACCTACAAGGCCGCCGACGGCGCGTTGCCGTATCGCTTTCTGACGCCGGAACGGCCGTTGGCGGCGGGCGAATTGTATCCGCTGGTGATTTTCCTGCACGGCGCCGGCGAACGGGGCGACGACAACGAGGCGCAGCTCGTCCACGGCGTGAAAGAGTTCGCCAAGGATTCGGCGCGGAAGGATTTCCCTTGCTTCCTCGTCGCGCCGCAGTGCCCGGAAGGTAAGAAGTGGGTCGAGGTCGATTGGTCGGCCATGACGCACGTCTCGCCGACGGAACCGAGTGAATCCGAGGCGCTGCTCGTCGCCCTCATCGACGACCTTGTGAAAGAACATCCAATCGACCCGGCGCGGTTGTACGTCACCGGCTTGTCGATGGGCGGCTACGGAACGTGGGACTTGATCTGCCGCTATCCGGAGCGATTCGCGGCGGCGGGCGTGGTCTGCGGCGGTGGCGACGAAACGGCGGCGCCGAAGGCCGCGAAGATTCCGGTCTGGGTGTTCCACGGCGCGAAGGACGGCGCCGTGCCGGTCGAACGGTCGCGGAACATGATCGCGGCGTTGAAGAAGGCCGGCGGGTCGCCCAAGTACACCGAATACCCGGAAGTCGGCCACAACTCTTGGGACGCCGCCTACGCCGACCCTGATTTCATGTCCTGGCTGTTCGCCCAGAAGAAGCCCGTCAAGAGCGAGTGACGGCCGCTCCCGGCGACGTCTTTCTTCGTCTCTCAACGAGATGCTTTTCTTCTTTTACCCTTGAACGATTTATTCGTCCTGGTAACATATCGACGCAGCTCAAATTCATAATTCTCTTCACTCCACCACCTTCTTGGCACGAGGTGCATCGTGTTTCTCCGTCGCCGCTTGGGTTTCACCCTGATTGAATTGCTCGTGGTCATCGCCATCATCGGCGTGTTGATCGCGCTTTTGCTGCCCGCGGTCCAGCAGGCCCGCGAGGCCGCCCGCCGCAGCCAGTGCGCCGGCAACCTCAAGCAAATCGGCTTGGCGCTGGCCAACTACCAAAGCACCTTCCAGGTGTTCCCGTACGGCGGCCAGTGTTGGTGCAAAAACGACAACACGGGCGATTTCAGCACGAACGCCAACTTCATGAGTTGGCACACGCTCGTCCTGCCGTACTTGGACGCCGTCGCTCTTTACGATTCTCTAAACTTCAACCTGGAATGGCGGACCGCCGCCCACCTGACGTCGCGAGGTCAGGCCGTCGCCGCCTACACCTGCCCGACCACCGGCGTGGAACGGGGTGATCCGAACCCCTTCCCTGACAGTGCCAACGCTTACGTCCCGCATTACTACGGCGTGATGGGCGCGAAGGGGATCAACCCGGCAGACGGATCGGCCTATCCGCTGGTCGGCCCGGGAAGCGTCACCCTGGCGTTCGGGCGATTCGCCACCACCGGCGTACTCTTCCGCAATAGTTCGGTGAGGCCCCAACACGTCCTTGATGGCCTTTCCACGACGCTTTTCGTCGGCGAGCAGTCATGGCACACGCCGTCGCAACGGACTTGGCTCCGCGGCACCGCCGACGGCCACTCTGGTGGAGCCAAGAACATTCAGCACCCCATCAACAGCCTCGGTTACAACGTATCGGCCACTCTGCCGATCGGCGGCACGCCCTCGTTCAACGACGTCAGCATGGGCAGCAGACACAGCGGCGGCGGCACCCACTTCGTCATGGGTGACGGCACCATCCGTTTTCTGTCCGAAAACATCAATCTGAACGTCTACAGGGCGCTCGCGACTCGCGCCCTGGAAGAACCGGTTTCCGTGCCGTAACGGCCGTCCACACCGTGAACCCGCACTCGAAGACACCGAGGAAAAACTCCGTGGCGCTGAAGTTCGCAATCGTTCTCGCCGCCGTCGCGGTCGGCGCATTGGGATGTGGCGGCGGGGCCGATCAACTAGCGACCCGGCCGGTCCGAGGCACGGTCACCATCGACGGCAAGCCGCTTTCCGGCGGGACCGTCATGTTCATCCCCACTGACGGCGGCCGCTATGCGAAGGGCGCCGTCGACTCCAAGGGAAACTTCACGCTGGGCACTTACCGCAACGCCGACGGCGCCGTCGTCGGTCCCCACCGTGTCGCAATCGCTTGCCGAAAGCCCGGTTCAGGGCCGGACGATCCGGGCAAGTCCAGCATCCCCGAATTCTACGGCAACCCCGACTTCTCCGAACTCTCCTTCGAAGTGAAACCGGACGGCGACAACACCCCCAAGTTCGCCCTGATGAGCGGCGCCATGCCGCCGTCGAAGTTCAACCTTGGTACCGGCGGCGTCAACAAGCACGTCGGCCCATAGCCTCCACCGTATCTCTTTTGGTTCGCGGACCACGGCCAGGCCGATCTCGGTGCCGCGCGAACCAGTTCGTCTTTTTTGCCTGAACCCTTCCGATCCATATCTTCCTTAGAAGCCAGATTCACCACCTGTTTCCCCGCGGACGAAAACGGTCGGCCGACGCGCGCCTTCCTTGAAGTCGCCTTCTCGCCCCGTGCGAACTTGTGGTCGAGTTCCGGTTCGTGTCCTTTGAGTCCTGTAAGACGGGCGTCGCTCCGCCAGCGGTCGGGCAGCGCCCTTTCTTCGATCCCCTCGCTCGACGCGGAGGAAGCATGGCGCTTCTCGGAAAGCAACCGGCGGCCGTCGCCGAACCCCGCATGGACGAAGCCGACCTGCGCGTCGCCGAACAATTGGCCGACGCCTACAACCGAATGACCGCCGAACTCGGCAAGGTCATCGTCGGCCAGCAGGAAGTGCTGAAGCAGATTCTGCTCGCGCTCTTCTGCGAAGGGCACTGCCTCGTCGAAGGCGTGCCCGGCCTCGCCAAGACGCTGATGGTCTCCAGCATCTCGCAACTGTTGTCGCTACAGTTCAAGCGCATTCAGTTCACCCCCGACCTCATGCCGTCCGACATCATCGGAACCGAAATCCTCGACGAAGAGGAAGGCACCGGCCGGCGGAAGATGCGGTTCGTGAAGGGACCGATCTTCGGCAACATCCTGCTGGGCGACGAAATCAATCGCACGCCGCCCAAAACACAGGCGGCCCTCTTGCAGGCCATGCAAGAGTACAAGGTCACGACTGCCGGCGAAGACTTCAAGCTCGACAAACCGTTCCTAGTCTTAGGCACGCAGAACCCGGTCGAGCAGGAAGGCACTTACCCCCTGCCCGAAGCGCAGCTCGACCGGTTCATGTTCAAGATTCTGGTCGACTACCCGACCTTCGAGGAGGAACTGAAGATCGCCGAGACGACCACCGGCGTCGGCTTAGGCGAACTGTCGCCGCTCTTAGACAAGGCGGACATCCTCACGCTGCAGAAGATCGTCCGCAAGGTCATCATCGGCCGGTCGGCGTCGGCCTACGCCGTCAAACTGGTCCGCGCCACCCGCCCCCGGTCCGACGAAGCCC
>JBOFFD010000705.1:0-1878 GCA_051648425.1 Planctomycetia bacterium | reverse complement strand
GCAGCAGCATCGGCACTTGTAAGACGGCGGCCGTCAGCAGCAGCCGTTCCGCGCGGAAGCGCAGCGTCAGCATGCCGCCGAGGTACTGCCCGACCACGCCCATGAGTAAGACGGCGCCCATCATCCACGGCCCGACCGACGTCGCCGGCAGCCCGCTTGGCAGCACCTCCGCCACCACCGCGAGGTACGGCGGCAGGAAGGTGATGAAGCCGCGGTAGATCAAGCCGAACAGCATCATGGCGACGCACAGCAGCACGAAGGCGCCCCAGCTCGCCGGTTCCGGGGCCGGCGGCGGCGCTTCGTCGGCAGGCGGAGCCGCGGGTCGGTCGTTGGGCAGCCGGACGAAGGCGTACGCCGCCAGCGCCAGACCGATCGGCGCCAGCGCCAGGAACACCTGCTGCCAGTCGGCCGTCAGCAAAAGGGCGCCGGCGAAGACCGGGCCGACCGCCAACCCCGCCGAGCCGAGCATGCCGTGCAGGCTGAGCGCCCAACCAAGTTGGTGTTTGGGAACGACCCGCGCCAGATACGCCAAGCCGGCGGGGTGGTACAAGCTGGCGAAGCAGCCGCTGGCGAACAGGGCGGTCTTTAAGAGCGCGACGTCGGTCGCCAGCCAGACGGCCCCGCACATCGCGGCGCAGCCGACAAGGTAAACGATCAACCACCGCCGCGAGCCGTACGCATCGGCCAGCCAACCGGCCCCGACCGCCCCCAAGCCGAACGGCAGCGCCCACAAGTTGACGATGAGGCCGATCGTTTCTTCGTCGAGCGACCAAGCGGCGGCCGCCGCCATCTGAACCGCCGGAAACACCGTCTCGTACACATGGCACATGCCATGCGCCAGTGAAACGATGAGCACCACCGCCGGCAGTGAAATTTGTTTAAGACCGTTGCTCATGCGAACGGCTGGTTCAAAGGCTTGATGACGAGTTCCGGCACATGGACGTGCGGCGGCAGCGACGCCAAGAACAGCACGGCGGCGGCGACGTCGGCCGGTTGCAGCATGGCGGCCCGGCGCTCTTCGGATACCGGTTCCGGTCGGTCGTCCAAAATCGGCGTGTTGATCTCGCCGGGGCAGACCACGGAACAACGCACGCCGTTGGCCGCTTCTTCCAGGGCGACGGTGCCGCTGAGGCCGTTGAGGCCGAACTTGCTGGCGGAATACGCCGCCCCGCCGAGCGGCGACGGCCGCAGGCCGGCCACCGACGAAATGTTCACGATGACCCCGCCCCCCGCCGCGCGCATGCCCGGTAAAACCGCCTGCATCATTTGAAACGCGCCGGTCAAATTCACTTGGACGAGGTAGTCCCAGTCCGCCACCGACAGTTCCGCCATCTTACGCCGTCGCACGTTCACGCCGGCGTTGTTGACCAGCAGTCCGACGGAGCCGACTTCGCATAGGAAGGCGTCCATGACCGACGCCACGGCCGTTCGGTCGGAGACGTCGAACGGCAACGGCCGAACGACGCTGCCGATCGGCGCGCCGGCGGCCGTCTCGTTCAGTTTGTCGACCCGTCGGCCGACCGCCGCCACCAACCAGCCGGCCGCCGCCAACTCGCGCGCCACCGCTCGGCCCACGCCCGTGCCCGCCCCGGTCACCACCGCCCACTTCGATCCGGCCATGCCGATCCTCTCCTTCGCCGACGAACCAGCCGATCCGTCGGAAGCCAGAGGATAGCAACCCACCGCCGCCGCCGCCACCAACGGACCACCGTCGCGCCGCTAAGGTGGGCAGAGACTCTTTGTTATTGATCTTCAGTTAGTTGCGTGCGCAGGGTCGTTTTTTGAGTCATCGCGCCGATTGAAAAATTGGCTGCAAGAGGAAAGTCTACGACCCTGTGCAGCGCATCCAACAATCTGAAGATCTATAGCCGCCGCTTT
>JBOFFD010000704.1:0-2920 GCA_051648425.1 Planctomycetia bacterium | reverse complement strand
ACCGCCTCGAACCAGTAGTCCAGCACGTCGCCTTCGACGGCGCCGATCTTCCCCAAGTCGAGTTTGCGGGGCAGTTCGATCTTCGTGCCCAACGGCTCGGTTGGGCCGCCGACTTCTTCTTCGACCAGGATTTTGCGGTCGGCGCGGCGCTGGACGAAGAACCGGACGCGGTCGAGGCCGAAGTCGTCGGACGCCGCGGCGCGCAGCAGCGACACCCCGTTGCTGGGATGCTCGACTTCCCGCTTCTCGGGTTCCGCGACGGCGATCGCCGGCGGCGTATCCAGGCGGACGTTGATCTTCTTCACATACACGGTGGGCGGCTTGCGACCCAAGACGTCGGTGAAGGTCACCTTGTAGCTGCCGCCGTTCATGTCGGCGTGCAGCGGGAACCGGCCGACCAGCCGGTTTTCGTCGTCCTTGCCGTCGACCTTCGGGTTGCTCATGCGCACCGAAGTCGACTCGTTCCCGTACAGGATTTCGATGGTTCCCAGCTTGGCGGCCACGCTGGTGACGGCCTCCAACTCGACGATCGTCTCTTCGGGCGAAACGTCGACGTCGCCCTGACTGGCCAGCGCGACGGTCGGCGCCAGGCCGGTGTAGGCGGGGTACTCGAACCGCAGGTTGTGCTCGGCGACGCGCGGCGCCTGAATCACCTCCACGCGGAACGGCTTGTGTTGATCGGTCTGGAAGTCGCCGGCCGCCATCCAATACTGGAACGACTGATGCACCTCATGCAAGGTGGCCGACCATCGTTCATTGGCCTGGGCGGGTTTGTCGAGTTCCAGCACCGCCCAGGTGGGGTCGACGGCGCCTTCGGTGCGGTAATAGACGGTGACGCGGTCGGGCCGACGGCCGGCGGCGTAGGCGGAAAACGTGATTTTTTCGCCGGCGGTGATCGACACGTCCTCCGGCTGGATGCCGTGCAGCCGGGTGTTGGTCGGCGGCGCGATCTCGGCCATCGGAAACAGCACGCGCCGCAGCGACGGCGCCAGGTCTTTGGTCGTCACCAGGGAATACGCGCAGAAGACCACCACGACGCCGGCCAGCACGTAGCAGCTACGCAGCAGATCGCGCGACTGAATGGCGTCGCCCAGATCGATGCGCGACAGGTCTTCGGCGGCGCGGGTTTCGATCGCCTGCAGGATCGGCGCGGGGATCTCTTCGCCCTTTTCGCGCAGTTGCAGCCAGTTGACCAGGCTGTTCTTCATCCGGGCGTCGCTGTGTTCGATGGTGGACGCGGCGTACAGCAGGCTGACGCGCCGCAGCGACGGCAAGACCACCGCGTACAGCAGGTATCCGATGGTGGCGCCCGCGAACACGCCCAAAAGCAGCAGCCGCATGACCGTCGACAAGACGAACAGTTGGTCGAGGATGGTGACGGTGAAAACGTACGAGGCGGCCCCGGTGACAAGGATGGCCGCCCCGGTGGCGACGTCGACCGACTTGATCCGGCCGCGGGCCTCGGACAGTTGCCGCAACAGGAATTCGTGGTATTCGACCAGTTCCGCCCCGGGGTGGGCGGCGGGGGTCTTCGGGGCCTTGCGCGAGTCGATGCTCATCGTCGGCGACCTTTGCGGCATCCTGGCTCGAAGCGGGCGCCGCGAAGAGGCGGAGCCGCGCCGTCGAACGAGTCGGCGGACGGGCGACGGGACGAACCCGTCGCTGAGATTATACGCCGAACAGCGCTCCGCCGCCTAGAGGATGGGAAAGTCGAGCCGCCGCCGACCATTCGGCGGCCGGTCGGGTCACCGGATCGTGCGACCGATGTGGTCCCACCGAACGGCCCCCGGCACGGCCGTCGACCGATCGTGAGGGTCGGGGAATTCGTAGTCGCGCGACCAGATGATCGTCGTCGCGCGGCCGACGAAATACTCGAACGGGATGGCGCCGATGGAGCGGCTGTCGTTCGACAAAAACCGGTTGTCCCCCAGGCCGAAGAAGGTATCGTCGGGAACGAGGTTGGGCCCGAAATTCACGAACGATTCGTCCGGGGGTTCGCCTTCGTACTTCGCGTAGGGGTCGTTCCATGGTTCGTCGTTCACGTAGACGACGCGATCTTTCAGTTCGACGACGTCGCCCGGCAGTCCGACCACGCGAAGGACGTAGGCGGGATTGTTCCCGACTCGATACAGGACGACATCGCCGCGCCGCATCGTTTTCGCGGAAGCCCAGAACTTGTCGACCAGAAAACGATCCTGGAAAAGGATCGCGGGCGCCATCGACCGGGAGGGCGTGACGAACGATTCGACGATGTATCGCCGGGACATCTCGGATATGAACCCGTTGAAGAACAACATGAACAGGACGACGCCGGCGTACGCCCACCATCGTTGATACCAACGGCGGACGGCGGGATCGGCCCGGCGGGCGCAGCGATAGGCGTCGACGACGGGAACGAACGGCGATGCGACGAGCAACACGACCGCGGCCGCCAGGCCCGCAAGCCCGAGGTCCAACGAGGCGATCGCCAGCAATGCGGCGGCGGCCAAGCCATAGAAAATCGCGACGACCAGCAGCCCTCTGCGAAATCGTCCGGCGTAGCAATGCCCCGCCGGCGGGCCGATTAGACTCAGAACGGCGGCGACGACGCTTTGTGTTCGGGTCATAAGTTCACTTCACCTCGCAACGAGAAACAACCGTCGAACTCCCGCGCCCGGCGCACCCACTCGGCCCGCAGCACTTCGACCACGGCTTCGCGGCGGTCGCCGAAGCGCGGTCCGCTTCGACGCCAGGACCGAATCGGCAGATCGGGGTGGAACAACCGATCCCAACTGGCTTCCAACTCTTCCTGAAACGGTGACGGCGGCGCTTCGTCGAGTCGGTCGAATGATATTCCCACCGTGGCGCGCAGCCTCGTTCGCCACGCGCGGTCTTCGGCGCCGGTGAACGACAGGTACTGACCGCAGTAGACGTCGTTCCA
>JBOFFD010000703.1:0-4782 GCA_051648425.1 Planctomycetia bacterium | reverse complement strand
CGCTTACCGGCCGTCCCGTCGGATATCCCGCAAGGTCCACGCCATGAACCGTCCGGAGTTTGAATTCATCGAATGGATGCGCCGCCGGATCGCCGACTCTCCGACGGTCACCCTGGGAATCGGCGACGACGCGGCCGTGCTCGGCCCCCGCTCTTCGCCCCTCCTGCTTACCACCGACATGCTCGTCGAGGGGGTTCATTTCGATTTCGCCGTCTCCACGGCGTTTGATGTCGGCCGCAAGGCGATGAACGTCAATCTGAGCGACGTCGCCGCGATGGCGGGTCGACCGTTGGCGGCGCTTGTCGCGGTCGCGTTGCCGTCGGCCGCGCCGGCTCGCTTGGCCGAGGAGCTTTTCGACGGCGTGCAATCCGCCGCCGCCAGGTTCGACGTTCCCATCGTCGGCGGTGACACCAACCGTTCCACCGCCGGCCTGGTCGTCGCCGTCACCATCCTGGGTGAAGCCGTCGGTCCCCCAATATTGCGTTCAGGCGCGAAACCCGACGACGTCCTGATGGTCACCGGGCCGTTGGGCTACAGCCTCGACGGCAAACACCTGTCATTCACCCCGCGGGTCCACGAAGCTCTGGAATTGGCCGCGTTCTCCGGCGATGGACTGCACGCCTTGATGGATCTTAGTGATGGTTTGGGCGGCGACCTGTTTCATCTTTTGGATGAAAGCGGCTGCGGCGCGGTCCTCGACGCCGACCGTATTCCCATCCGAACGTCGACCGACCCGGCGATGGCCGCCGACGGCCGCCCGCCGCTCGACCACGCCCTCGACGACGGCGAGGACTTCGAGTTGCTGGCGGCGGTCGCCCCCGAAACCGCGAACGCATTACTGGCCCGGCAGCCGCTGCAACGCTACGGCGTGCGACTGACCGCGATCGGCCGGTTCACCGCGGAACGAACCGCGTACATCGTCGGCCGCGAGGTTCCCGCCGGACGCGCGACGCTGCAACGTCGCGGCTACGTCCACCGTTGGTGACTACTGCCGCCGGGCGTCAGGTTTCGATCGACTGATGTACAAATCCATCCGAAACCGCGACCATTCCTGTTTCATGTCCTTCAGACGAAACTCTTTCACATCGTCGCCGCGCCGGTCGTACACCTGCAGCTCGTGGCCGGCGGAATAAAAACTTAGTCCGTAGTTCAGCGACATGTCGGAATCGATGTTTTTGAACACCGGGCGGTCCGATGGAATTCCCTTGTTCACCGGATAAATGAAGCCGCCGAGGATTTCGGTGCGGGCGCCGTTCGACGCCCACAATTTGCTGCTTTGATACTCGGTCTTGAAACCCAGCGCCCAGATGGTGGCGCCTTTGCTGTCGATGCAGGGGCCGGCGTCGTGCGATTCGGGATTCCACTGCCGCGACCAAACGAGTTGCGGATGATCGAAGAAAAAGTCGACGGCGCAGATGTTCTCTAAGAACAGTTTGCCGCAGCCGGCGGCGTTGGTGAACCGCCGCGGCGGCGAACTGACCAGCGCCAACGTCCCCTTCGAGCGGTGCAGCACGCTCGGCAGGTCCAATCGTTCGATCACTAAAACGTGGTTCGGATCGGGGGCGTCATAGATGAACAACGGCGTCGCCGGGTCGGCGTCTTTGCCGGCGTGTAGTCGGCCGTGCATGCCGTGCAGCCGCTGCGTCGCTCCCCGCGCGAACACCGGCGACTCCAACAGATAGCCGCCCTGCGGCAGATAGACCGTCTTCGCCCCCGAGTCGAGTGCGGCTTGCAGCGCCGGCGCCCAGTCGTCGCGTTTCTTAAGATCGGCGTACGCCGCGATCGAAACCCAGTCCTTGCTAAGATCGCCGCGCGGTACGGTCGGCGTTTCCTCGATCGGCAGTTTCAGTGAACCGGCCGTCGCGCCGCGCGCCGCCGCCACTTGGTCGCCGACGTATTCGACGACGTCGCCTTTGACGGGAGGCAGGTCGCGGACGGTCGGCTCGTCCTTCCAGCCGTTGAAGTCGACCACTTTCTTACGGATGGAATCGCCGTAGCCGGCGACCGTGACGTTCCGAGCGTACAACGCCCCCTCCGCGACGATCGCCGCGTTTTCCCCCGCCCCGCCCGACAGATCGGCGTCGATCAGCGTCACCATGCCGCCGGCGCCCGGACTGACGATCGCCGGCCCCCGGTTGGAGCTTCTAAGATCGCGGATCGCCAAGATGTTGCCGTCGTTGCGAACGCCGACGGTCCGTTGGTTCCGCAACGTCAAATGCTCGAACGTCAGGCTGTACTCGGCGAACATGCAGGCGACGCCGACGTCGAAACCGTCGATTGAAACGTTCTTAATCAACGCCGGCCCGTTGGTTTTGTGAGTCAGATCCAAACCGACGGCGCCGCTGTGCTCGCCAGCGCGGATCGCGACTTCGGTCAGCGATCCGTGGTTGTTGGAGTGATATTCGATCCCCTTGGCGCCGGGGTTGTCGGCGCCGACGTCGATCGTCAGGTCGGCGATGTAGAGGCCGATGGAACTGCCGTTCACGCCGCCGTCGCGCCGCAGCGGTCCCAGCGAACTCGACGCCCGTACGACGGGGATCGGGTTCTTAGCGTCTTGGAAGTTCGGCGACTTCGGCGCTAGGCGAAGGATCGTCTCGCCTTTTCCCGCGCCTTGAACGGCGAAGAAGCGGCTGCATTGGACGCAGTCCGAAAGAAGGTATACGCCCGGCGGAATGTACAGCGTGAAGAAGTCGAGCGGCACCTTGTTCGGCAGTTCCGCGAACGCCTTCTTAAACGCAGACGTGTCGTCGTGGACGCCGTCGCCGAACGCGCCGAATCCTTCCTTGAGATTGATGTAGCCTGAAGCGCGGGGCAGCACTGTTTCCCGCGAGGCGAAGGAGACGTCCTTCAGTTCGGTCTGAACCGGACGCAGAAACTCGGCGGGCGTCAATGCGCGGCGGCTGATGCGGAGTTCGTCGATCATTCCCAAGAGCGGCGCACGCCAGTCGCCGCCGCCGAAACACCAGGGGCCGTCGTCCCATTTCAGATCGACCGGGGCGGGTCGACTCGCGGAAAGCCAATGGTCGAGATGGAGTGAGACGGTTTTCTTCTCTGCGTCGTACACAAGCGCCTGGTGACGCCAGCCGCGGGACTCCGCCGTGAAGTGGCCGATGGTGACGTAACTGCCGGTCGTCCAGGAAACGGCGGGCTGTTTCGGCGGCTTAAAGAAGCCGCCGTAGTAGGTTTGATTGAAGTTGTACAACCGACGGGCGCCAACCACGAATTCATACGCCTCGTCGGACCGGCGCGTCTTCGCCGCCGCGTTCACGTTTTCAGGTTGATCGGGGTCGAGTTTGACGAAGCACTCCAGGGTGAAACTCTTCAGACCGCCCGATGGGTCGAACGGCGCCGAGAAGTAAGTCGTTTCGTTGGAGTTCCACTTCAGATGGACCGAAGAACGGTTGGGCCGGGTGCGGCAGGCCAACGGATCATAGACGAACGGCGCCGGCACGTCGTTGCTGTAGACGGCCTCGCCTTTGGACGGGTGGAGCGACAACGGCGGCGAGGCGCGGAAGGCGGCGACGAGCGGGGCGTCCCGTGAAACGGCCGCACCGGGCGTGCCTTCCAACCGCCAGTCGCCCACCAAGGGCGATGGCTCGGCGGCGTTCACTGCCGCCGTCACCAACAAGAGGGACGCCCATAACGCGGCGCGAAGCCGCGCCTTGCGCAATACGGCCATGCGAAGATTCCCGCTTCGTACCATTTCGGCGACATTGAAGGCCCGCTTAGTGTGTATGTATGCGGAAGGGGAGGGCGGCGGTGAAATTCTTCGCGGATCCGAAAAAAAACGCCTCGGCGGAAGTCCGTCGAGGCGTCGATGTTTTCGTGAACCTTAAAAGGAGTCGGTCAGCCGGCCGGCTTCGCGGTCTTCGCGATCTCACCCTTCAGGTAGTCGAGCGCTTTCAGAAGCTGCTTGTCGACGAACGGCTTGCCGTCGTCGTTGTTCTTAGCGTCGGACTTCTTTTCTTCGGGCTTGCCGTTCGCTTCTTTCTTAGACTCGTCTTTCTTCTCGGCTTCCTTCTTCTCGGCCGCTTTAGCCTCGGCCGACTTCGCGTCGGCCGCCGCCTTTTTCCGTTCCGAAAGCTTGCCCAGCGCCTTATCCTTCTCCTGCCGCTGCCGCATATAGGCGTTGTGTTCCAACTGCGTGAACAAGACGTCGAAACCGTCGTTCGGTTTCACGCCCCATTCGTCTTCATCCTTGCTGTCTTTGAAACGGTGGATGTTCTTGCCGTTGGGCCGTTGATAGCTGGCGGTGGTGAGTTTCAGGGCGCTGCGGCCGCCTTCGAGTTCGATGACGTTCTGAACGCTGCCCTTGCCCCAGCTTCGTTCGCCGATCACCACCGCCCGCTTGTGGTCCTGAAGGCAGGCGGCGACGATTTCGCTGGCGCTGGCCGAGAACCGGTTGACCAGCACCACCAGCGGGAAGTTCGCCAGCGTCCCGTCCTTTTCGGCGGAATAGGTCTTCGGCACCGTGTTTCGGCCCTGGGTGCTGACGATCGCGCCTTCCTCGATGAACAAGTCGGCGACGTCGATGGCGGCGGGCAAGAGGCCGCCGGGGTTGTACCGCAGGTCGAGGATCAGCGCCTTCAGGCCCTGCTCCTGCATCGGTTTCAGAACAGCGGCGAGGTCCGACGCCGTGTTCTGAATGAACGAATTGATGCGGACGTAGCCGATCTTACTTTCCTTGTCGACGAAGAATTCCCAACTGTCGTCGTCCTTGTGGGCGTCGCCGATGACGCTTTCGATTTCGATGACGTCGCGTTCGACGGAGACGGTGGTCGG
>JBOFFD010000702.1:0-9253 GCA_051648425.1 Planctomycetia bacterium | reverse complement strand
TCCGCGGCGCGGCCACCGCGGCCGACCGACCGCCAGGTCGGCCGGTCCCGAAGACGATCCGTCCGCCGGCCAGTATACTGCCTGGAGCGGCGTCGCGCAAGTCACCCCAGACAGCCTATTTATGCGCGCTGGCCGTGGGTGTTGACCCCGGCGACTCCTGAGCGCCAAGCACCGCTTCAATTCGCATGACTTCCGTACCTTTACGGCTGGCTGTTCCAATAACCTTGCCGGCCTCCTCGGTCAGGGTGATGGCGCCCAGTTTTTTGGGAAAACCGAGAAATTCACGCCCTAAAATGAGAGCGGTGTCCGTGGTGACAACCATCCAGGGACAGAAGCAGAACTTGCCTTTGGCATCCGAGGCATGCACCAGAATTGCTGCTTCCAGATAGGGATCGCCGTAGGCGCCAGGCAGCGGGTAATCGGCGATGAACAATGACGCCTGAGGCGACGGAGCCAGGGTGAGCCCCGGCGGTAAGAGCGCCGCGGCCGCGGTTGCCGAAACATTCGCGTTCACCATTAAGATGCGTGCGTTTTTCCAAATCGTGGCTTTTGCCATCTGGGCGGCAAATGCCTCGGTCGTGGCTTTGTTCTCGTTGCTCATGTCCACCTTTCGATTCTTGCGGTTTGGATTCGTGAATGGGTCGGTTGCGGCTTTGCCAGTCCGTGCGAAATCATTCGGGGTCCATGGGGATGCCCGCGGTCAACCCGCCGTCGATGACGAACTCGGAACCCGTCGCGTAACTCGACTCGTCACTGGCGAGGAAGAGCACGATCGGGGAGACCTCTTCGGACCGTCCGATCCGTTCAAGCGGGATGAGAAGCCCAAATTTTCCGGCGTCTTTGGTCATGGCCGTCGCGATAAATCCCGGATGCACGGAGTTGACGCGAACACCGATCTTTGCGACCTCGAGAGCCACCGACTTAGTGATCCCGTTGACACCGAACTTCGATGCAACGTAGGCAGACATTCCCATCGTTCCGCGAAGCCCCTCAACCGAAGAGATGTTGATGATCGAGCCGCCGCCGGACTTGGCCATTGCCGGAATCGCTGCCTGCATACCCAGGAACACCCCGGTCAGGTTGATGTCGAGCGTCTTCCGCCACATCTCAAGCGGGAAATCGACGAAGGGCGCGACGTTCGCGATACCGGCATTGTTCACCAGCACATGCAATCCGCCGAAAGTCTTCACGGTGAACTCGACTGCTTCGGCCCAGTCGCCGGGCGAAGTCACGTCGAGGTGGAGATAGCGGGCGTCGTTGCCGAGCTCTCGTGCGAGGCTCTCACCCTCCTTGTCGAGAATATCGCTGATGACGACCTTCGCGCCTTCCGCCACAAGCGTTCGCGCGTGCGCCGCGCCCATTCCGCGCGAGCCACCCGTCACCAGAACCACTTTTCCCTGTACGCGTCCCATCGCCGTCCTCCTTATTCGTCAAAATACCGACTCCGTGAAAGTCACGGGCGCCGGCGGCGGCGGCCGCTGGGAAGTCCATCCGATCCGCCGTGTCGAATCGCGGGCGACCGGCGGGCGACCGGCGGGCGTCGTTCGGGCGTCGTTCGAGATGGGAATTCACCGGTCGGGCCGGAGCCGAGAGGCCCGCCCGTTCATGTGGAAATTCGGGTCGGTGCGACCACGGGGGAGATGGGAATGGTCGCGGGCGCTCGGGTCAGCGGGGCGTGGTGTAGATCAGCAACACGCCGACCGCCAGGGCGATGCAGCCGACGATCGGCGGCAACGGGATCGTCTGGCTATCACTGATTCTTATACTGAACACTCCGAGGTCGATGGTGTCCTTGGGGATGGTGATGGTGAACCCGTGATACACGAGGGCCAGCACGCCGAACACGATCAGTACGATTCCGAGCAGTTTCATGGCGGACGCTCCGAGGTAAGAAGACTTGGTGAGACACGGGTTACTCGAGTGGCCGCCGCCCTTGCAGCAGGCGAAGGACGACGACGACGAGGATGACAACGAGGAGCAGGTGGATCAAATTCCCGCCAATCGGGGTAATGAACGCGCCTAGCAGCCAAAGGAGCAGAACAATTAACAGGATGGATTCGAGGCTGTAGCGTGGCATCAGCGGGATCCTCCAACGGCGATTTCGAGTGGTGTGGTTGCATGTGAGACTGCGTCGGCCGGCTCTGTGGGACGAGCGGTCGTCGAAGTCGCCTGAGTGCGGTGGAGGATGGCCCGGGTGAGGTCCACCTCGTCCGCCGTCCCATGGGCGATCAGCAGCAGCTTGCCGTTCTTAACCTCGGTCTCGTACTGAACGACGCTGTCCTTCGGAATCCCGATGCCGGCCAGGGCGCCGCCGAGGGCGCTCAGCCCGCCCACCAGCGCCGCTCCTTCCAGGCCGGCGACGAAGTACGCGACCAACGGGCCCGCAATCACGAGCGGGCCGACGCCCGGCACCCAGAAGAACGCGGACCCGAACAGCAGCCCCCAGAAGCCGCCCCAGAAGGCCCCCTGCTTGCCCCAGAACAGCGTTCGGTCGCCGGCGTTGTAATACCCGACGACGTGCTCCTCCGTGTGGTGGTCCTTGGCGACGATCGACAGGGTGGTCATGTCGACGCCGTCCTTCTGAAGCGTGCGGACGGCCTGTTCGGCTTCGTCGTGCGTGTCGAAGACCGCGACGACGGAGTTTGAGTTCTTCACGGAAACACCTTTTGCGTTCGGAGATTAAGACGCCGCGAACCGGAGTGGTCCGAGGTCGGTCGCCGGGTTGAGGGCGGACGGCGTTCAGACGCGCCGAGGCGGGTCGTACCAGACAGTCGTGCGGCGTCATGAGGCGTCCTCCGCCGGCGGTGCGTTCCGGCCGTCGAATTGGGCGAAGACCTCCCGCGCTTTGGCGAGCAGTTGGTCTTCGCTTGTGTGATGGGCGTCGATCACCACCGTCGCGATGACCTTGGCGGCCACCGCCGGGTGGTGGGCCGTCAGGTCGGCCATCAGTTGGTCCATGGCGCTGCTGCGGCCGGCGCCGCCGCCGAACAGGACGATTCGTTCCGCCCCGGCCAGCGTCCCGGCCACCGCCTCGTAGTAGCTCTTCCGCTCGGGCGACCGCTTGCCGTCGGTCCATTCGTTGGCGGAGTGCAGGTGCCGGCCGTATCCGTGCGGGTCGAACGGGAGCAGTTTCTGCGGGATGGCCCCGTGCGACACGGTGCGGTACACCTTGGCCTCCTGGTGGTCGATGACGACGAGCAGGTGGGCGGCCGACGTGGTCGGCGGGGGGACGGCCTGGGCGCCGGATTGTTCGAGGAAGCGGCGGATCGATAGGAGTTCATCGACGGTGGCGACGTCCTTGTGTTTGGGGGTGTGCAAGGTCGTCACCTGACCGTTCCGCGTCACCTGGAGGTCGCCGTCGCGCCCCTCGGCCACGTCCGCCAGGGCCTCGAGAAGCGACCGCACGTCGTGCCACTCCAGGTTGTGGGCCGCCGGGTGGCGGAAGATCGCCTCGTAGGTGTGGCGGTGACGCCCGGTCATGTGCGGTATTGGTTCGAGCGCGACGGGGGCCGTCATCGTGGTGACCTCTCGGATGGTGTCTTTGATTCCGGAACCCGCCGGCCGGGCGGACGGCGCGGGTGTCACTCGACTTCCGCCGGGGCTGCGGCGCGATGTTCGGCCGCGAACCAGACTTGCGTCTCGTTCGTGCGGATGACGTCACTCACGATCAGGTCGCCGGTGCCGACGTCGCCGTCCCGCTCGGCGCACCGGGCCATCGCGCGGGCCTCCTCCAGGACGATCTCGTGCGCGTGCAGCAGGCGGGCCAACTGTTCGGGCGTCCGCTCGCGGCCCTTCGGCGGCCTGGGGATGAGGGTCATCTCGGCCACGTCGGCGGCCATCGCCACGCTCACCCCGCCGAGGGTCATGATCCGCTCGGCGAGGGCGTCCACCAGTTCGTCCTGCTCGCGGTAGTGCTTGTCGAACATCAGGTGAAGCATGTAAAAGGTCGGCCCGGACGCCTGCCAGTGGTGCTTGCGGTACAGGTCGCGGAGGGTGATCGTGTCGGCCAGGAGCTGATTCAGGTTGGCCGTCCCTTCCCGCCGCGAGTCTTCGGCGAGGGCGATGGGCATGGCCGCGAGCGTGCTGAACGCCTGGATTTCGTAGGGCGACGGTGCGTCCGCCCGGGGGGCCTTGACGATTGCTGATTCCTTCACGGGTGCTTCCTCTCAAGGATGAAACTTGAATCGCCATGGCCCGAAACACGCTACTCGGTGCGGGCCGCCGGCTGGGCCGCCTCGGAGTCGCGGCGGGCGACCGCAGCCTCTCGGATCGCCGCTTCGGCCTCGTCCACCGCAGCCGCCGCGAGGAAAATCGCGTCTGCGGCGTACGACTCCGCCCGATCCGACCGGGCGTTCAGTTTTTGGGTCTCCCTCTTCGACTTCCAGTCGGCGACCGCCTCGCGAGTCTCGGCCGCCCGCGCCGTAGCCCAGACCTTGACACCCTCTCGGGCTTTCTCGACCTGTGCCAATTGACCCTCGACCTTGTGGCGGGCCGCCGCAAGGTCGTCGTGCAACGCCTGCTCGGCTTTCCCAGGAAAGGTGCGGACGCTCGCAACGGCCGCTTGGAGCCGGGTTTCGACGGCGTTGAGGCCGTCCCGGAGGCGGTCACGGAATTGGTCGATCATCGCACTCATCGGCGTCACCTCGTGTGTTTCGTCGGGCCGTCAGCCGGTCGCGTACCCGGCGTCGGGGCGGCCGGGGCCGCCCGACGCCAGCGGACGGTTACACCTTCTTGGCGGCCGGCGGGGCCGCGACGTGCTTGCCGCACTCGACCGCCGTCGCCACCGACTTGTCGTCCTTGTGCGGGGTCACCCGCACCGACGCGCCCGGCTTCAGGTCGGCCGCCTTGCACGCCTTGCCGTCGTGGGTGACGGCGGCGTTCTTGGCCACCGTGTGGGTGTGCTCTTTCCCGTCGGCCGCCGCCGTGGTCAGCTTGTCGCCGGCCACGCCGACGACCGTGCCGGCGAGCGGCTTGGTGGGGGATTTCGTCATGTCTGCCTCCAGTAAAGGGTGTGATGGGTGACGAACGCGGGAGGCGTTCGCCGGGTTCGGTCGCCCCTGGACAGGGCGACTCGGACGGTCAGGAGTAGGAGACCGCGATGTCGTTCCGCACGCTGTTCACGCCGGGGGCGCTCCACGCGGCCGACCCGGCTTGGCTCTTCTCGTTCCACGAGCGGACGCTGCCGGACAGCGTCACCGCCCCGCCGTCGGCCGCCACCTTCACCGTCCCGGCGTCGAGTTCGGCGTTCCGCACGAACGCCTTCTCGATGGCGTCCTTCACCCCTGCCGGCTTCGCCGAGGGATTGAGGGTGATGTCGTTCGTCACCCCCTTCACCCCCGGCATGAAGCAGACGGCGTCGTGGGCGGCGGTCCGTTGGTATTCCCAGTGCGCGGCGCCCTTCAGCGTCACCCAGCCCTGGGCCACGGTCGCCTGGATGCCGCTCGGCACCCAGACGTGCCACTCGAGCGAACCGACCGCCGCCTCGGCGATCTCGGTGTCGCTCTTGACATGGGTGCCGTGCGGCTTGATGGTGATCTCCTCGGCGAGGCCTTTCACGCCCTCCACCCGCTGGGCCGCCCGCTCGGCCGCCCACTTCTCGGCGTACGTGGCGACCGTGCCGGTGAGGGTCACCGTGCCGTCCTTGGCCGTCACCCCGATCTGGGCCGCCGTGCTGCTCGGCTCCCACTTGATCTCGTCCATGACGTCCTTCTGCAACTGCGTGTCCGTCTTCATCGTGAACTCCTAGTGTTAAGACTCGGGCCGTCAGCCCCGGACGCGCCGTCCGGGTGTATCAGTTCGGATGGGCCGTCCGGGTGCGTCGGGGCCGTGGCGGGTCGTTCCACCACCAGTCGGTTCTCGAACCCACTCACCCTCGGAACACGCCGCGCCGTCATGTCCCAACGCAGCGTCCTTGGCGACGGTGCAGTGCAAGTCGGGAGACTCATCGCACATATCATGCCGCCTTGAGCCTCTGAACGGAGAACGAGAAGACCCCGCCGGAGAATGCTTCTAATTTCGGCTTGAATCACATGGATTGAAGTGTTGAACCGGAATCATCACTGCGGACGCCGACACTCTTAAGGCGGGCCGGAGACGTGTTTCATGGAGTGCGAGGCGAACAGCTTCTCGGAAGTGGGCGAGTCGGCGCGCACCGCCGCTGGGAGATCGGGCCGCTCCGCGATTCCGCCGTCCGAGGCCGAACCAGGCGCCTTTCCGCAGCGCGGACCGACGGCCGGTCGGATCACTGTCTTTTCGAGGAAGGTTTAGCGAAGCGATCGAGGCGAAGGACCGTATCGGGGATGGCCGTCCTTTTAGCCGGGGTGGGCTACTTTCGGCCAGTAGGCGTCGAAGTCGAACTTCGGGCTGTTGTCGGTGTCGTGGCATTTTTGGCAGATCTGCCGTTCAACTTTCTTTCGGCCTTCGACCGACGATGCGTCGAGCCGCATCCGTTGGATCAGTTGGAAATTGTCCTTGTCTTCCGAGTGCGCCTTGCCGGGGCCGTGGCAGTTTTCGCACTGGTTGCCGCCTAAGAACGGCGTCTTTTCGATCGACTGGAAACCGGACGTGTGCTCGTACCCGGTGACGTGGCACAACACGCAGTCGGGGTTGTGCTGCTGGCCGGCGGGCTTCGCTTTGGAGACGAGCGTATCCATGGCGTGCGCGTGGCCGGTGGTGCTCCACTTGGCGAACGCCTTCTTGTGGCACTCGGCGCACTTGGCCGACCCGACGTACTGGTCTTTGGTGCGATGCTCGGTCTTCGGGTATTTTTCGACGTAGTTGCCGGCCTTCAGCGACGCGACGAAGCGCGCGTAGATGACGTTCATTTCCTCGGATTCGTCGAAGCGCGGGTCCATCGGCACGACGTCGAACAGGAGTCGGCTCTCGTCGCCGCGCGGAACGCTTTTCCAGAAACCGACGACGCCGACCGACTTCCCCTTCTCGCCGACCCACGTCCGCAGCGCGCCGCCCGTCCATTTGGCGTCGGTGGCGAGGGCGTCTTCGCGTTCGCTGCGGCAGACGACCAGATCGTAGCCGGGCGTCTTGGCGATGAGTTCGTCGGCGGCGGCGACCGGAAGGTACGCGAGGAGCACCTTCAGGTCGACGCCGGCGGTGGTCATCGCTTCCAAGGCCTTGGCGGCGGCGGGCTGCGGATCCAGGGCGGCGACGCTGGCGTCGGGCAGCGCGTCGCCGTCGGCGGGCGCCAAGACGTGCGCGACGCCGATCTTCACGCCGTCGACGGTGAGGATTTGAAACGGCCCGATGATGCCGGCGAGCAGTTCCTGCATGTCTTTTTCCGACGCCTGCAGGTTGGCGGCGATCAGCTTGGTCGGTTCGACGTTGGCCGCCTCGCCGACGAGGTTCGTCAGCGTGGCGTACAGGTCTTTGGCGCCGACGCCCACCACCGGGTAGCCCAGCCCCTTGAGCGATTCCAGGGCGGCGTGGTAACGGTCGGATTCGGGAACGGCCAGCCCGCCGCCCTTGATGAGGTCGCCCAGGTCGAGCGGGACGGCGTTCCATTTCTTTTCGTCGCGGAGGTACTTCAGGAAGCCGCCGCGACGGGCGAGGCCGCCCATCTGTCCTTCGCTGCAACCGCACGGCCGAAGGTAGCCGTGCATTTCACCGGTCAGGACGAGGACGGCGCTGGGCTTTTGTTCAGGCCATGCGCCGAAAAGGGGGGCGCGGCTTTCGGCCGCGGCCTGTTTTTCGGTCTTCGCGTCCTTGGGGCCGTCGTGCTTATGGTCGTGGCCGTCGTCCTTGGGATGCCCGTCGCCCTCGTGATGGGCGTCGGCCGGTCCGTGGCCGGCTCCGTGGCCGTCGGCGTGGTCGGCCCCGTGGCCGCCGCTGGCGAGCATGGTGGCGGCGACGTAGCCGGCGGCCACGCCCCCGGCCATCAGGAAGAGCAGGCCGACCAACGCAACCGCGACCGTGGTGTTGGATGCCGGTCGCGGCGATCCGTTCGACGGGACACCGTTCGACGGCGTTTCATGACTCATCGTTGACGCGATCCTTTCGCAAGCCCGGTAGCATCGACGGCGCGTGGCCGTCGCCGGTTCGTCGGGCGAACCGGACCTTTCCACTCAGCGCGCGGCGGTCGGCGAGGCGGCCGTGGCGGCCGTGGCGGCCGATCCTCGTTGCACGATCCCGCGCACCGGCACATTCAATCGTTTTTGGCCGGTCCCGTCGAGGATCGAAATCGACCCCTCGAACCCACCCAGTGGGGCCGCCGGGTCGACCGCGGCGGTCAGCAGCCACAGCACTTTGAACTCCGGGCTTTTCTCCAGCTTCACTTTCAGGAACGACGGCTCGACTTCGCCCAACTTCAAGGTTTCGTTCGCGGCCATCCCCTTGGCGAAAATCCGCAGCGTCTGCTCGGCCAACGACCCGCCCGCCGCCGGCGCGAAATCGATTCGATTGGGGGCGATCTGAATCCGGCCTTCGACCTGGCCGCTCACACTCATCGTCAATTCCGGCGTCCGCTCCAAACTCGTATTGAAGACGATTTTTTCACTGAAGCCGCCCACCGGCCGGTACGGCTTCACCGTCACCACTACTTCGTGGCCGCTTTTCACCTTCATTTCCGCCAGCTTTTCCGCCGTCATCGGCTTGGCGACCGCCTCCACCCCCGGACTCGACGACTGGAAGTTCTTGATCTCAAGGTTGTCGTGCAGCACCGAAGTCACGAACAGCGACTGCGTCGCCCCTTCCGCTTCATTCAACACGCCGAGTCTCAGCGCCGACGGCGTCATCACCACGTCGGCCACCACCGTCAGTTTGGCGGAGAACGCCAGTTTCGGGTTTTCCGGGTCGTTGGTGTCGATCTCGCCGATCGCCGTGTATTCGCCCATCCGCTCCTTGGTGTCCCAATCGAGCGTGACGGTCGTGGTCGCGCCCGGTTCCAGCGACGCCGCCGCCACGTTGATCGCCACGCAGCCGCAGTTCGTCTTGCCGTTCTTCAACTCCAACGGCGCCTTGCCGTCGTTGCGAATTTCGTACGTCGACTTCCCCTTCTGGTTCTGCTGCAGGTCGCCGATGCTGTCTAGGCTTTTCACCGCCACCGCCTTGGGCATCGGCTCGGCCGGCGCCGTCGAGGCGGTCGGTTTCGGCTTTTGCAGTCGCGATTCCGGGTTCGCCACGTAGACCGCCGTCGACAAGCCGGCGATGACGATGATGCCCAGCGTCGCCGTGATCCAGAATTTCATCGCTCGTCCTCGAAGATCGCTTGTTGCCTGGTTTCGTGATCGAATTCTAGCGA
>JBOFFD010000701.1:0-3234 GCA_051648425.1 Planctomycetia bacterium | reverse complement strand
ACGAAGTCGAACCGGAACAGCTCTACCTCGTCGGCGACTTCTTCGACGGCTGGCGCCTCAAGCGCCGTTGGTACTGGAACCGCACCTACACCCGCATTTTGGCCCGGCTCATCGAGCTGTCGAAAATGGGCGTGAAGATCTACTACGCCCCCGGCAACCATGACGAGTTCATGCGCGATTTCCTGTGCGACCTGCGGCTGGTCGAAGTGTGCGACGAATTCGTCCACACCACCGCCGACGGCCGCCGTTTCCTGGTTTTGCACGGCGACCAGTTCGACGGCGTCATCCGAAAGGCCCGCTGGCTCTCGCTGTTGGGCGACGTCGGCTACAACCTTCTCATGGGGTTCGACGGCCGGCTGAATGCGGTCCGGCGGGCGATGGGGTTGTCGTACTACTGCTTCAGCGGCGCCGTGAAGCGGAGCGTAAAACGGGTGACGAGCGCCGTGTGCGATTTCGAGAACGCCCTGGTGCGAGCGGCCCGCGGCCGCGACTGCGACGGCGTGGTCTGCGGCCACATTCACACCCCGGTCGTGTCCAACCTCGACGGCATTACGTATTGCAACACCGGCGACTGGGTGGAAAACTGCACGGCGTTGGTCGAATACGCCGACGGCCGGTTGGAACTGCTGCGACGCCCCGTCTGGTGAAACGGGGGGCGTCTTCCGTCCGGCGGCCGACTCAAGGAGGTAGGACGTTGGACAAGCCCCTGGATGATGCGGACGACGCAAACGGACGACCGACGCTCTGGAGCAACCGCAGCTTCCTGGCGATGACCGGCGTCCAGTTCCTGGGCGCCTTCAACGACAACGTTTTCAAGCAACTCGTACTGCTGCTCTGCGTCGACGTAGCGGCGAAAGCGGGCGGCGCCGACCATTATCAGTCAATCGCGCAGATCGTCTTCTCGCTTCCGTTCATCCTGTTCTCGGGTACAGCCGGCTTTCTGGCCGACCGTTTCTCGAAAAGCCGCATCATCTTCGTTTGTAAGCTCGCGGAAGTCGGCATCGTGCTGGCCGGCATGGCCGCCTTCGGTCTGCACAGCCTCTTCGGGTTGATGGTCGTGCTGTTCTGCATGGGGTCGCACAGCGCCTTCTTCGGGCCGTCGAAGTACGGCATTCTGCCCGAAACCGTTCGGTCCGAAGACCTTCCCCGCGCCAACGGCCTTTTTCTGATGACGACCTTCCTGGCGATCATCTTCGGCGTCGCCTTGGCGGGTGCGCTGAAGGAGGCGTTCAACGATTCGCTGTGGATCGCCAGCGCCTTCTGCCTGATTTTCGCCGGTTCCGGCGTGGCGGCGGCGCTGATGGTGCGGGCTACGCGCGCCGCCTTGCCCAGCCTTCGGTTCCACGCCGACGCCGTCTTCCTCGACCGCCTGACGGTTCGGCTGTTGAAAAGCGACTGGCGCATGACCCAGGTGCTGATGGTGTCGTCGTCGTTCTGGTTCGTCGCCGGGGTCGTGCAGACGACGGTGAATTCGTTCGGCAGAAATCAGTTGAAGTTGGGCGACGGGGCGACCAGCCTATTGGGCGCCGCCATCGCCGTGGGGATCGCCGGTGGCGCGGTACTGGCGGGGAAACTGTCGGGCGGTCGGCCTAATTTTACGTTGGTGCGCGTGGGGGCTTGGGGTTTGTTCGGCGGCTTGGTGTTGTTGTCGCTGCCTGGTCTCAATAGGGCGCCCAGCTTGGTGGGGCCGATCGGCGCGGGGTTCGTGCTTTTCCTGTTGGGCGTGTTCACGGCGATGTTCGCCATTCCGCTGCAAGTGTTTTTGCAGGCTCGGCCGCCAAAGGATCAGAAAGGCCGAGTGCTGGGGGCGATGAACCTCATCAACTTCATCGGTATTCTGGCGGCAGGGATGTTCTACGGCGTCTGCACCACGATCTTCGCGCTGCCCTGGCTGAACATCCCGCCCAGCGGCACGTTCCTAGCCACGGCGTTGGTATTGGCTCCGATCGCCTTGTTCTTCTACATCCCTCCCGACGAGTTCGACGCCGTCCGCCCCGCGGCGTCGGCGGCCGAGGCGGCGTCGCACGCCCAGCCGGACCCCGCCGCCGGCGCGGCCCCCACTGGCACGGAGCCCGCCGGCACGGCGGTCGTTGGCACGGCCCCCGACGCCCCCGCGGCCGTCCCGCCCGTCGGTTGACGCCGATCGGCCGTCGCTCGAAGCGACGCACTCTTCCTCTCCAGCAAAGGCCGACTTCGACATGACAACGCCGATCCTCGACGACTATCTCGCCGCTCTGCCCAAGCTGTACAGCGCCGTCTTGGCCGACGTCCTCGACGAACTGGGCCACCGCCGGCAGGTGCTGCCGATGAACATTCGGCCGCTGTCGCTCGCCTCGGTGGCGTTCGGCCGGGTGCGCACGCTGACGATGCGTCCCGTCGACGCCGTGCCGGAAAAACCGTACGCCCTCGAAATGAAGGCGATCGACGACCTGAAACCGCACGACGTGCTGGTCATTGAGATGAACGGCTGCCCGGAATGCGCCGTTTGGGGCGAATTGCTGGCGACCGCCGCGAAAGCGCGGCAGGCCGGCGGCGTGGTGATGAACGGCGCCACCCGCGATTCGGGGATGATCTTGGAAGTCGGTTTTCCGACCTTCGCCACCGGCTTCACGCCGCTGGACTCAAAGGGCCGGATCGACGGCACGGCCTGGGACGTGCCGGTGACGATCGGCGAGGCGTCGCTGCGGCCGGGCGACTTCATTCTGGGCGACCGCGACGGCGTGGTGGTGGTGCCGCAAGAGGCGGCGGTGGCCGCGCTGCAAGCGGCGTTGCAGAAGATCAGCGGCGAAAACACGGTGCGCGAAGAGTTGGTCGCCGGCGAGTCGGTGGCCGCGGTCTTCGCCCGCCACGGCGTACTCTGAAAACACGCGCGGCCGATCGCGGAATTTCCCATTCTCGGATGGGATGGTAACGTCGAATGTAGGGCGGAACTCCGGTCCGCCCCGGAGCAGCGCGGGGGCGGGCGTCCCTTCTTTCCCTCGCGGGGAAAAGCGGAGTTTCGACCCAACGCTCCACGACGGGCGGACCAGAGTTCCGCCCTACATTCTACCATTCCGGCCCGGCGTCGAAGTTCGGATCATGGCGACGACCAATTCCGCGGCCCGCGCGCACCCAGGGGGACCGTCCGCATGTCACTTCACTTTCTGCGTCAGATCGATCGTTTGAAACAGATGATCCTCGCGCAATCGGCGCAGGTCGAGGAGGCGGTCGAGACGGCGATGCAGGCCGTCGAAG
>JBOFFD010000700.1:0-1786 GCA_051648425.1 Planctomycetia bacterium | reverse complement strand
ACAGGAATCCCTTGCTCGCGCGGCGGGCTATGCGGGATCAGTCCATCGTCGCGGCGGCGAAGGCGGGGTCGTTGGTGAGGACGGTCGCGCTCCGGGGCGGTAGGGTCAGCGCCACCCGACCGGATTGGACGGCGCGCTTGCCGCCGCCGGCGAGTGCCAACTCGGTGACACCGGCCGGCGCGGGGACGGCGGCTTCAATCGATTGGCCGCCGGGATGGACGACCGCCAAGACGAACCGGTCCTCGAAACGGCGCAGCCACAGACGGACGTCGGCCAAGCGGGCGGCGTCGCCGGCGGTGAGGGGGACGGCGGCCGTCTGACCGCGGCGCAGCATGGTTTCCAGGGCGGCCGCCTCCGCCGTCGCCTTGCGGGCGGGCTCGCCGGCCAGGGCGTCGGCCGGTCCGTCGAAGAGCAGCCCCGCCGCGCCGCCGGCCAGGGCGGCGTACAGTTGGAACCGCAGGTCGGCGCCGGTCGACGCCGCTTCGACGGCCACCCGGCCGAACGTCGTCAGGCCGTGGTCGTCGGCGACGCGGAACGGGTCGGCGGCGAAGTCGTCGGAGCCGTTCAAGAGGGCGACATCTTGGAAGCCGTCCAAAGCAATGGCGTCGGCCGCCGCGATCGGTCCCAACACGACGACGCGCCCGGCGTCGGTCCGCCGCAGCGCGCCGTACAGTTCCAGCGTCTTTTCCGCCGCGACGCCCGGTCCCTTCGGCGCGGGAACGAGGAACCCGTACAGGTTGCCGATCGGCCGCAGCCGCCGGACGAACGCGCGGGCGGCGTCCAAAAACGACTCGGTCGTTCCGTCCAAACCAACGGTCGACGGTTCCGCCAACACGCCCAGCCCCAACGCCCCGGCGGCGCCGGCGATCTTCTCCACGAGAGCGGCGGTCTTTTCCAAAGAGACGTCATCGGCGACGCTGGGCGCGACGACGATGCTGAAGCCGGCCTTGGCGATTTCGGGCAGCCGTTTGAGAAGGTCGTCGGCCGTCGCGTCGGCGGCGCGGTGGAGGCGCGGCGCGGCCGCTTGGTCGTCGATCATCGCCACCGGTCGGCCGTCGAACCAGCGCGGCGGCAACGGCGCCGCCAGCCCGGTCACGCGCCACCGCGTCTCGGCGAGCGCGTTGCCCTTGCGGTCTTCCAACACCGCCACGATCTCGCCGACGGCGTGGAAGCGCGGCGACGGTACGACGACCGTTCGCTGGCCCGGCTGCAGGTCGAGCGAATGCTGTTCGGTCTTGTCCGTATCGAGGTCGGTCGACGCCACCCGCAGCACGAACGGGGCCGGGTCGTCGGGGGTGAAGCCCTCCATCTTGACGACCGCCTCGCGCACGTCGGGCGTAATCCAACGGCGGAAGGCCGGCCGCGACAGCAGCAGCCGTCCTTTGGCCGGCGCGGGCGGCGTCTTGGAATCGGTGTCGGCCATGCGGTCCCCTACGTGAAGAAGCCAAGACGTCGTAGCCGGCGGCCGTACGATACCAACGCGCGGCGATGTTCGGCGGACGGCGGTCGACCGGTGGGAACCGGCGAGGCGGCGCCTGCGAACCGTGGAGCGCCTATTCTGGGAGGGTCTATGCACACCGTCCATCACCTGTCGAAGTTGACTACGGCCGTCGTCGTCTTAGCGGCCTTCGGCGCGGGTTCGGCCGTCGCCGGCGAGGAAGTGAAGCTGTTCAACGGAAAGGATTTGACCGGCTGGAAGCCGTTCTTGGGCGACAAGGACGGCAAGCCCGAAGCGGTGTGGATGGTCGAAGACGGCGTGCTGATCTGCAAGGGAAGCCCGGTCGGC
>JBOFFD010000699.1:0-2933 GCA_051648425.1 Planctomycetia bacterium | reverse complement strand
CGCGCGAGCAAGGGATTCCGAAACCCACACGACGTGGAATAGCCGAACGACGGTACACGAAGCGATCGGAACAGGAATCCCTTGCTCGCGCGGCGGGCTATAAAGAAAAGTTCGCGGCGGACCATCCTTGCCGTCGAATCGCGTCGGAAGATAGGATCGCCGGAAGATCTCCTCGATAGCCGCCGCGTCCGTTCGGCCGCCGTTGACGGCGCCGATTCCGTCGGACGCGCCACGTGAACGTGCGGGTATGGACGAACGTCTTAGTCGGCGTCCAGCAGCGCCGTGAAGTCGATGAACGCCGCATCCACCGCCGAGGCCGACAGCACTTCCGCCGCGGCCGTCGTCTTCGGCATACTGGTCGCCGCCAGCGCCGCCGACAACCCCAAACCGGCCGTCTCCACCGAGCGCTTGGCGCCGCCCACCGTCGCCCGCGCCTGCCGGGCGCTGAACGCCGTATTCCCGCCGCGCGCCGCCGCGCTGATCTGTTGCCCGGCGAGACCGCTGGTCTGGTCCCAGGCGGCGTACTGCATCTGCACCCGCCCGGCGCCGGTGTAGCGGATGCGGTCGCCCGCCTTCAGCAACAGCGCCCGGTTGGCCGACAGCCGCGGCATTTTCTTCCACCGCCCGTTGCCGAGCCGATACTCCATCGCCCCGCCGCCCGATACCCGAACCTGCGTCATAGCGATGCCGCGCTGGGCACCAGCGCTGTCGGAGACGAGCGCTCCCGCCCTGGCGCCGGAGCCGCGCGTGAGCAGTTGCCCGGTGGTCGCCCCGCGCGTCGTCGAAGCTCCGCGCGTGTTTGGGTTCCCGGCCGCGAGCATCGGGGCCATGTTGGCGATGAAGATCGACGCTTCGGTCGGCGGCGCGGAAGTCGCCCCGCCGTTGCGTTCGGTGCTGACCGCCGTCACCCGCAGTTGAATGAAGCCGACGGCGAAGTCAGGCAACAGCCGCAGCTTCAGACCCTCCCTCTGCCCAGCGGCGACCTCCGCTTCCGTCAGCCGCCAACGGCCGTCGGGAAGGCGCGTCCCTTGGGAAAGAGTTCCGCCGGCCGGCACGTTCTCGACGAAGACCACCACGTCTTCGCTGTCCGTATCCTTGTTGATGACGCTGATGCCGAGGAGGATATCGTCGGACGCCGTGACCCGGAAGAAGCCGGTAGGCGTGACCGGCAAGTCGGGCCTCGTCGCGACGGTGTCGCGCACGGTGATGGACAGGCTCGCCGTAGCGTTCGCGGTGGTGTTGCTTGCCGCGATGGCGGTAATCGCTTCGAGCGTCAAGGCGATCGGATCGACCGACCCCGGTTTGGGACGGATCGACAGCGCGCCGAACGGCGCCGACAGCGTCACGCCGTTGGCGACCGGCTGGCCGTCGAGGAACAGTTGGGCGCCGTCGGGAACGCCGGTGACGCGCACGGTGAGCGTCTCCGGGCTGTTCGGATCGCGCTTCGACGCCGTGAACGACAACGGAATGACAGTGTCTTGGTCACCCACCGCCGGCGTCGCCGAGATCATTGGGGCGGCGGCGGTCACCTGCAGGACGTTGACGCTCAATGTCCGCATTGCCGCCTCCGAGAGCTCGTTGTTGACCGATTCGCGCGACCTTGCGAACACGCTCAACGTGACTTGCCCGAAAAAGTCCGCTGGAAACGTCACCGTCAGGCCGGCGAGCTGAGCGGCGGTCAAAGTGACGTTCCCTTGACTATCGGCCGTGCCCGCCGAAAAAACCGCCCCTGTTCCCGCCCCTTCGATGCGCACGGAGATCGTTTCCGTCGGCTCTTTGATGTCATTGGACGTTACGGTAATGTCCAGAGGAATGGGCGACCCTTGGTTGCGGGGGACGGAGGGCCCGGTGCTTAGCGTCGGCGTTGAAGCTTGATCGTCGGTCGTGTAACGCCGCGCGTAGACGCCGTAACCGGAACCATCCTGGCCGTTGCTCTGCCAAGCGACGACGAAATCGCCGTCGGCGTCCATCTCCACATTCGCTCCCCCCTTGTTGCCGTCGACGTTGGTGTTGACGCGGAATTCTCCCCCATCCGGCGAGCCGGCGTCGTCGAACAACTGGGCATAAACGCCATAACCGTTGATCAAGTCATTGCTTATCCATGCGACGATAAAGTCGCCGTCCGCATCCATCTCCACGCTGAACCTATCCTGCGGGCCGGTGGTTGAAGTATTGACACGGAACTCGCTCCCCTCCGCTGCGCCGGCGGCGTTGTAGAGCTGCCCATAGACACCCCAGTCGTCGCCATCCTGGGCGCGGCTCTGCCAAACGACGACGAAGTCACCTTCCGCATCCATCCCCAGCGTGGGATAAAACTGGGAGTTGGGAATGTGAGAATTTACGCGAAACTCTGTTCCCTGCGGCGTGCCAGCGCCATCGTAGCGCTTTGCGTAGACGCCGTAATCGCTGCCGTCTTGGCCAGCGCTGTGCCACGCGACGACGAAGTCGCCGTCGGCGTCCATCGCCACGCTCGGAAAGGATTGGGTGTTGGTGGTGAAGGTGTTGACGCGGAACTCGCCTCCCTGCGGCGAACCAGCGGAGTTGTAGCGCTTAGCATAGACTCCGGAGCCGGATCCGTCCTGACCGAAACTCTGCCAGACAACGACGAAGTCGCCGTCAGCATTCATCGCAATGTTGGAAAACGATTGGCCGTCAGTGGTGTAGGAATTGACTTGGAACTCGTCTCCCCGCGGCTCGCCCGCTGCATTGTACAGCCGGGAGTAGACGCCGTAGCCACCTCCATCTTGATCATTGCTGGACCAAGTGACAACGAAGTCGCCGTCCGAATCCATCGCCACTATAGTGGACCCCTAAAATGAGACCGCCGGTTAAGCTACACCGGCGGCTCTCGGAGGTGGTCCCGATGACGGCGAAGCGGAAGTCCCATACGGCGGCGTTCAAGGCGCAGGTCGCGCTGGCGGCGGTCAAGGGCG
>JBOFFD010000698.1:0-8274 GCA_051648425.1 Planctomycetia bacterium | reverse complement strand
GCGGTGCGGGCCGCCGAGCGTTGGATGATCGAGCATTTCGACGGCTCCGACGGCCTGGGGGCGATCTACCCGCCGATGGTCTACACCATCATCGCGCTGCGCTGCCTGGGCTACGCCGACGACTCGACCGAAATGAAGTGGGCCGAGAAGCAGTTGGAAGACCTGGTCGTCGACGACGAGAAGATGCTGCGGATTCAGCCGTGCGTCTCGCCCATTTGGGACACCGCGCTGGCGATGATCGCCTTGGCCGACGCCGGCCTGCCGGAAGACCACCCCGGCCTGGTGGAAGCGGCCGACTGGCTGCTGGCCCACGAAATCCGCCAGCCGGGCGACTGGTCGCTGTCGACGCCGGGGGTCGAGCCGTCGGGCTGGCCGTTCGAGTATCACAACCGCTTCTACCCCGACCTCGACGACACGGCGATGGTGCTGATGGCCCTGCGCCGCACCGGGCGCTTCAATGAAGAGCCGTGCCAGCGCTCGGTGCATCGCGCCCTGCGGCTGCTCTTGGCGATGCAAAGCCGCGACCACGGCTGGGCGGCGTTCGACCGCGATATCGACAACAAAGTGCTGGAATGCGTGCCGTTCGCCGACCACAACGCCATGCTCGACCCAAGCTGCCCGGACATCACCGGGCGAGTCTTGGAAATGCTGGGGCAGCTCGGCTACCGCCGCGGCAAGCCGTTCATCGACGACGCCATTCAGTTCATCTTTTCGCATCAAGAGCCGGAAGGCTGTTGGTTCGGTCGGTGGGGCGTGAACTACATCTACGGCACCTGGCAGGTATTGCTGGGCCTGGCGGCGATCGGCGTCGACCATCGGCACCCGCGGGTGCGGAAGGCGGTCGACTGGCTCAAATCGGTGCAGCAGCCGACCGGCGCCTGGGGCGAAACCTGCGACAGCTACCTCGACCGCTCGCTGATGGGCACCGGCGAACCGACGCCGTCGCAGACCGGCTGGGCCGTGGCGGCGCTGGTGGCCGTCGGCGAAGCCGATTCCCCCGAAGCCCGCCGCGGCGTGCAGTACCTGCTAGACACCCAACTCGAAGACGGCTCCTGGGACGAAGGCCCGTTCACCGGCACCGGCTTCCCGAAGGTCTTCTACCTCCGCTACACCTTCTACCGCCTCTACTTCCCCCTGATGGCGATCGCCCGCTGGCGAAAAGCGACGACGGCTGCGGGCGGCTGAAGCGGCGGCCGCCGGCTCGGTCGGTCATGATTGCAGCCCGAAAGACACCGTCCGAACAATCGACGTCAGGAATCACCCTCGGACGAAACACCCGCTGGTTCGGCGTCTGAAGTGCTACACCGTCGCTTTAGAGCGTTTTGCTTTAATTTGAATCGTAGCCGCAAGAGGTGACATAGGAGCGGCAGTCGGCGGGCGTCACGTTCCGCCACGCCGTTGTCGCCGCCGTCTTCACCCCTTCCGTCGTCCGCGCCTCCGTCTTGATCTTCGACCACGCCTTTTCGATCGGGTTCAGGTCCGGCGAGTACGCCGGCAGCCACGCGATCGACGCCCCCGCCGCCCCGTCCATCGCCCCTTTGAACACCAGACCCGCCAACATCCCGTCGGCCGTCATCGTCCCAGCCAGCGTCAGGCTCTTCCAGGTCTTCGGCGCCCGCCCCCGGCCCCGGCGCTCGGCCGGCGCTCGGCGGGACCGGCGGGGGTCGAGGCGGCCCGCTCGGCCGCCTCCAACGTTTCCGGCCAGGCGGCGCGGGCCGCCGCTACGTCGGGACGATCCTGCTCCGAAGCCCGCCCGCCCTTTTTTTCAAGGTGATCGCCATCCGCACGAGCAGCCGGTGAAGACACGGCAGCGACATCTCCAACCCCAGCCGCTCGCGGAGTTGCCACAGCGTCAAACTCGGTTCGGCCGCGATCAGCTCCCGCAGGGCGTCGCGCTGCGCCGGGGTCGTCTTGGGCGGCCGGCCCGGCTGCGGGTCGGCGGAATAGTCGCCGTTCCGTTCGCGGCGGCGCTGCAGCAGTTTGCGGACGAAGACTTCGCTGACCTGGAAGACGCGCGCGATCGCGCCGCGGGAAAGTTCGCCGGCGTCGCACGCCGCCACGATCCGATCCCGTACGTCCTGACTGACCCGCTTCGCCACGCCCGGCCTCCCTGCCGCGAACCACCTCGCCCGCCTTGTTGATACTATCGATACCAAGTTAAGCAAATTGCTCTAGCCCTCGATTGGCCTGACGTCTGTTTGCTACTTGTCGAACCATGGCGTTCCGCCTTCGATGAAGAAGCGCGCTTCACCAAGCTCGCCGTACGGCGTGAGGTTCGGACCTTCGGGTTCTCCGACACCGGCGCGAGTCTTATACTCGCCACGAGCAGCGATATCGTCGTTTTTTGGTTTCAAAGGTAAACCGCCATCCTGCCTACGCGCGGCATGAAGGTCTTGCAGGCGGCCCCGGCGGCTTGTCTCAATCGTTCAGCGGCGGAGGCCTTCAAAGTGGCTATGCGTAAAACCGGAAGCCGTCCCGTCGTGGTGGACGGCTGGCGGTACCGCTGGCGGGTTCGGCCGTCGCCGACGATAATGCAGGGCGACTATGCCACCGGCCTGACGTTCTCGGTCCAGCGGGAGGACGGCGGGTCGGTCCTGGTGGTCGTGGCCGACCGCCCTCGACCAGACAACTGGCTGAAGCGGCCAGGTGTGGTCGTCACGCCGGCGGTCGTCGCCGGGTCCATCCGCCAGGCGCTCGCGGCCGGGTGGCGAGCCGGCGAAGCGGGTTCCCCGTTCGACTTGGCGTGGGTCTCGGACGCTGAACCAAGCGTTGGACCGAACCCGGCGGGGGGCGGGTAGGCTCTCCCAAGGGTGCGGCTCACTCAGTACCGGCCGCTATTGAGCTGGGGCGACGGCTGGAGGGCGGCTGGAGGGCGTGCGGGTGGAACAGTTGCAGGCGCTTGTCGGCCAGGTCTGCCGCGACTTCCGGCTCATGTTCGGCGGGTCGCTGATCTTGTACCTGGGCGACCGCCCGGATGGGCGGTTGCTCAGCGCGTGGCGGCTTCATGTGGACACCGCGTGGCGGGTGGACGGCCCGCTCGGCCCCGTGGTCGGCTCGCTCGACGCCTGCTGCGAGGGCCAGCCGCCGGAGTGGGTGTTCCGAGGGCTGAACGCGCTGGTGGGACGGTCGGTCGAGGCGGTCGCGGTGGGTTCGCCGGTTCGAGAGCTGCAGGTGACGTTTGCGGGCGCATACCGATTGTCGACCTTCGCGCAGTGCGTTGACGAGTCGGACGGCTGGGAGGCGCGCCGCCGCGATGGGCTGCGGGTGGCGGCACGAACTCTGACGGAGGTGGTGGAGTACCGCGAGGAGCCGGACGAGGACACCGAACCAGATGGTGCGGCAGACCCCGCTTCGTAGGTTTTTTGCAGGTGCGGCTCGCGTACGGCGGGTCTGCCTAGCTTGGGCGTTCGGAGGCGAGCGATGCACGGGCGGGCGTTTCGACGAGACAGGTGGCGAAGAGCGAAGGAACGGGCCGTCCGTTGCCTCCGCTGGCGATTCGCGGGGTCGCCGCAGTTGGTCACGGCCAAGATGATCGTCCGTCACGCGGTCGATCGCACGCCGTGCTCCTGCCCGATGTGCGGCAACCCACGCCGCTGGACCGGCGCGGTCACTCGGCAGGAACTGCGGTTCGGGAGCCGGGGCGAGCCGGCGAACGCCGAACGAGACGGCAGTGCATGAGGCGTACTTCCCGACCACTGCTCGCCGCCGCCGAGCGGGGTGGTTCAACGGCGGAGGGCGGGCGAATGAATGAGACGGTCAATTTCGCACGGACTCTCGGCTTCACCCCGGCGTGGTTCGCGCTTGGCGTTGTTGACGCCGCCGTCCTCGCCTGGCTTCAGATGGAGTGGGACGAAGGGCAGGACGGCAACGCCGAACACTACCGGTATCGGGCGTTTTGCGACTTCCTGACCGCCCACCGTCCGCTCGGTGCGGAGTTGGCCGCAGCGCTGTTCGAGTTGGGGGCGGCAGACCCGGACAGGTCGATGGGCGGGGCGATCATGGCCGACGTCTCCCGCCTGCCGGAGTGTCCGGCGGCCGTCCTCGACGCGGCGGCCGCCTCCGGCCGCAAGCACCTGATCCGAATCGTGGAGCGGCGGCGCGGGTGACCCGCATGCGGAAGACGTCGTCGCAGGCTATGCACCCGAACGGCGGCGGCGGCGGCGCATAATTTTCCCGGACTCATTGCTCGCCGCCGCGGAGCTTGGTCGTTCGGCGAAGGAGGATGCTTGATGGGCGAGCCACCGGAATTGCTCGACGGCGCACGTGTTCTGGCGTTCGCGTTCGTCGATGCGGCCGTCGCACCGACCGGGCGGACCACCCACCGGATCGACGACGAGGTCTTGGGGCCGGCGGCCGGGCTGGCCATCGCACGGTACAAGGCCGCCGGGCCGTTCTACCTGTTCTACTGCGACCCGGCGTGGGAGGTCGTCACCGACACCTGCCACCCGACCCTCGAATTGGCCCGCGAGCAGGCCGAGTTCGAGTATTCCGGAGTGTCGTCCCGCTGGCGCGAACGGCGCGCCGAACCAGGCGGCGGGGAGTAGTTCTTTTTCGGGGCCACGGTCCGCCGAGCTTGGTCGTTCGGCGACGGCATGGCCGCGTGCTGTGTGGCCGTCTCGCTCGTGTCGCAGTGCTACCAAACCAAGCCGCGCGCGATCCGAGCGAACCGGCGAGCGATTGAGCGGCGTTGTTCGACGTCGGAGGGCGTGCGATGGTGGAGATGGCGTTCCGCGTCGACGAGACGGCGCCGTCGCGCCAACCTACCGCGCGGGAACTCGCGCAGCGCCTGCGGGACCGGTTTCCGACCACCGTCGTCGACTGGCGTCGCGGCGACGCCTACGTCCAGGCCGGTTTGGACCGTCTCGCGTCGCTCGGTACGCCGGAGGTCATTCTGCGATCCCACAGCGCGTACTTCGGGAACGTCGTCTTCGTGTCGGTGAGCGAACCGCACTGGGCCGGCGTCGTGGCGACGTCCTACGTCCACGGCATTCGGTCGCCGCTCGACGACGCGGTGCTGTTCGACGTGCAAGGCCCAGACGACCCCGAACGAACCGCCGCGGTCTTCCGTGAACTCGGCGACGCGCTGGGCCTGTCCCTCTGCGCGGAGGCGGACGCCGAGCCAGGCGCCTGACCGGAACCGCCGGACGGACGCGGCGCCCGATCCTATGCTTTCGGGGAATGGACCGCGGCCGACGAGTTCCGCGCCGGCGCGCGCGCCAACGATAGGTTCCGTAACGGAGGCACTGGTATGCGGTTCGTCCTCGTGTGCGGTCTCGCTCTTCTGCTCGTTCAGCCGGCGTTCGCCGACGACTGGACCGGCAAGTCGATCAAGGTGAAGGAAGGCGGGCTGAAGCTCGGCCGCAAGCTGGACGGGGAGCTGAAGCGGGACGGCGCCGTGCTCGACCAGGCCAAGACGTACCCGGTGAAGGCCGACGACGGCTCCCTTCTGGAACTCGAGGGCGGGTTCATCTTAAAGTCCGACGCCGAGGTGGCGGCCGACGCGGCGCCGTTCCCCAAGCAGTTCGAAACGGCGATCGCCGAATACACCGAGGCCCTACGCCTCAACCCGAAAGACGCTTCCGCCTTCTACAACCGCGGCTTAGCTTGGCATAACAAGAGTGAGTACGACAAAGCGATCGCCGACTACTCCGAGGCCCTCCGCCTCGACCCGAAAGACGCTTCCGCCTTCTACAACCGCGGCTTAGCTTGGCATAACAAGAGTGAGTACGACAAAGCGATCGCCGACTACTCCGAGGCCCTCCGCCTCGATCCGAAGGACGCTTACGCCTTCAATGGCCGCGGCGCCGCGTGGCACGACAAGAAGGAATACGATAAGGCGATCACCGACTACACCGAAGTCGTCCGCCTCGACCCGAAAAACGCCCTCGCTTTCAACAACCGCGGCTTCGCGTTGGCTGCCAAGAGGGAGTACGACAAGGCGATCGCCGACTTAACCGAGGCCGTCCGCCTCGACCCGAAGGACGCTTACGCCTTCATTGGCCGCGGCAGCGCGTGGCACGACAAGAAGGAATACGATAAGGCGATCGCCGACTATACCGAGGCCCTCCGCCTCGACCCGAACCACGTTTACGGCCATGGGGGCCGCGCTGGAGCCTACGCCAAGCTGAAGAAGTACGACGAGGCCATGGCTGGGTTCGAGAAGGCCATCGAGTTGAACCCGCTGGACTGGATACACCTGTACTTCGCCGAATTCCGTGCTTCGTGCCCGGAGGCCAAGTACCGCGACGGTAGGAAGGCGGTCGCGATGGCGAAGAAGGCCATCGAAATGGCGGGTAAGAACGCGGACTGGCAATACCCCAACGCCCTGGCGATGGCCTACGCCGAGGCGGGCGACTTCGAGTTGGCCGTGGCCGAGCAGCGGAAGGCGATCGACCTGCTGAAGACGGAGAAGTATCAGGTCGCGGACGATCGGAAACAGACCGAGGCCCGGCTGGCGCTGTACCTGGCGAAGAAACCGTACCGCGACGAGTGATACGGTTTTCACTGAACATGACGGCGCGGCTCAAGACTTTGAACACGGCGGGCGGCGGTTCCCAGCCCCTGTCGATAGTTGAACGCGACCGACGGCGTATATTGTCTGGAAAGGAGAGGCTCTCATGCGTACCCGCGTCGTAGCGCATTCAGGCGGGGTGGCCGTCGTCGTGCCCCAAGATTTGGCCGCGCAGGTGGGCTTGCGCGACGGTGGGCCGGCCGAGGTCGAGTTCACCGACGGTCGATTGGTCGTTCGGCCGATCGGTCCCGCAACCCTCGCCGACCTGCTGGCCGCGATCACCCCCGACAACCTTCACGGCGAGTGGGCGTCCGGCGTCCCGGCCGGCGCGGAACTGTTATGAACCCGCCGGCTCCCGAACGGCCCGAACGTGGGCATTTGGTCTGGATCAGCCTTGATCCTCAAGCCGGGCATGAACAGGCCGGCCGTCGCCCGGCCCTGGTGCTGTCACCGGCGTCGTACAACGGCCTGGTTGGGATGGCGCTGTTTTGCCCGATCACGGGCCATGCGAAAGGATACCCGTTCGAGGTGCCCCTCCCGGCCGGATTGCCGGTGTCGGGAGTGGTTCTGGCCGACCACGTCAAGTGCCTGGACTGGCGAGCGCGGCGGGCGGAATACGCCGGATTCGCCCCGGACGAAGTAGTGGCCGAGGTGGTGCGGCGGTTGGGCCTGTTGCTTGACTATGTTTTAGCCGAACCGGACGCCTCTCCGCAATAGGTGCGGCCGCGGCGGGCGCTCACGGCGGTGGGAATGGTTGGGCCATCGGTGGGTTGCCACCGCCTAAGCCGAAGTGCCAGGCCCAGACCATCACGAGGCAGATCAGCACCGTCGCCACGATCCAGAGCGGCTTGCCGGCGGACGGCTTCGTTTCCTCGGAAATGTAGGTCTCGCAGTACGGGCAGTAGATCGCGTCCTCGCTGACCTCCTTGCGGCAGTACGGGCAGGGCACGGTCGCCGGCAGTAGGTTTTCGTCGTCTTCGTCGTCGTTCCAGTCGGCTTCGTCTTCATCGACGGTTCGTCGCATCGTTCGCCCTCCCGTGGCCGGCCGTGTTTCCCGAGCCTGTTTCCGCCCGTCGCGCCGCCGCGATCATAGATAAGAAGTCGTTGTTCGAGAACGACGTCGAAGGATCGCCGCGATGGATCGTAGACGCCGGCAGACGCCGCGGGCATGACCACGCCCACTACCCGCACCCTTGCCGACCCGCCGGACCGGCCGCTGGCGCCGTTGGCCCTGGCGACGGCCGCCGGCATGGTCGTCGATCGGTGGGCCGCCGCCGAAGTCGCGCCGGGGGGTTGGCTGCTGCTGTTCGCGGCGGCGCTGGCGGGCCGGTGGTTGCTGACTTCGGTCGACGCCCGCGGCCTCGCCGCCCGGCTTTGCCTGTGGGGGGCGGCGTTCGCGGCCGCCGCCGGTTGGCACCACCTCTCCGCCCGCTCGCGCGCCATTGACGACGTCTCCGCCGCCGCCGATTCGACCAGTCGACTGGCGCGGGTGCGCGGCCGGGTCGCCGAGACGCCCGTCCTGTTCCGCGGCGACGGTCCGTTCTGGGAGAAAAGCAAGCGGACCTGGCTCGGCCGCGATGCCACCCGCTTGACACTGGCGGTCACGTCGCTGGAGGACGCCGGGGAGTGGCGCCCCGCCTCCGGTCTCTTGTCGGTGCGCGTCGCCGCGCCGCTGCCCGACCTGACGACCGACGCCGAAGTAGAGATCTTCGGTCGACTGCGCCGGCCCGATCCGCCCGCCAACCTCGGTTCGTTCGACTACC
>JBOFFD010000697.1:0-10731 GCA_051648425.1 Planctomycetia bacterium | reverse complement strand
CGGGCGTCGCCGTCGAGCTTGGTCAGCACGACCGCGTCGAGTTCCAGGGCGTCGTTGAACGCCTTCGCGCTGGCCACCGCGTCTTGGCCGGTCATGGCGTCGCAGACGAGGTAGCAGTAGTTCGGATGCACCTTCTGGTCGATCGTCCGCAACTCGCGCATGAGCGCGTCGTCGACATGCAACCGACCGGCGGTGTCCAAGATCACGACGTTGCGGTTCTGCTTCTTCGCCGCCGCCACGCCGTTCTGGCAAACCTTGATCGGATCGGCGCCCGCCTCGGCGTAGACCGGAACGCCCACCTGTTCGCCGAGCACCTTCAGTTGGTCGACGGCGGCGGGGCGTTGCAAGTCGGCCGCCACCAACAGCGGGTGCTGGCCTTGCGACAACAGCAGTTTGGCGAGCTTGCCGCAGGTGGTGGTTTTGCCCGACCCCTGTAGGCCGCACATCATGATGACGGTCGTCTGGTTCGGCTTGATGCGGATGGTCGCATCGACCGGACCCATCAACTTGGCGAGTTCCTGATAGACAACGCCGACGATCTGCTGCGCCGGGTTGATCGACTTCAGGACGTTCTGGCCGACCGCCGATTCTTTGACGCGGGCGACGAACTTGTCGGCGACTTCCAGGTGGACGTCGGCTTCCAAGAGCGCCCGCCGAACGGCGACGAGGCCTTCGGCGATATTGGCTTCCGACATCTTCGTCGCGCCGCGCAGATGTCGCAGCGCTTCGCCGATGCCAGCCTGGATGCTCTCAAACACGAACGTCGAACCCCGAAAAACCGAAAACTCGCCTTGCGGCGGGACGTACGCCCGAAAGGCGAACTAAAATGTTTACCAATTCCGCCGGCCGATTCAATGCGGACCGGCGCCGGGGAATCCCGATTCCCGCTTACGGGAACGGCTGGTTCAGTTGAACCCGCGCCAGCACCGGCGGCACCCCGGAAACGTAGGCCACGTACAGTCGATAGGTTCGGACGCCCCTCCAAGTGAAGGTTTGGCGCAGTTCCGAACCCGCGTCCACCGGCGGGCCGTCCGGCGTCTTGCCGGCCAACTTTTCGACTTCAGCGACGGTCGCCGGCGACACCTTCTCGGCCGACTGCGTCGCCGCCGGCACGTCGGTCTCATCCAGTTTCGCGACGACGGCGTCGTACGCCAGTTTCGCCTTCTTCGACGCCGCACGGTCGAATACGAAACCGCCCATCGCCAGCAGTAGCATGATGACGCCGACGATCAGCCCCGGCGGGACGGGAAACCCTCCGCCGCTCTGCTTCTTATTCTTCTTCTTGCTGGCGGGGTCGGCCATGAAGGCGCGGTTCCTGCATCAAGGTCGGTGGGCGTTTCCCATCAATAATCATTTTCGGACGAGTCGGCGTCGCCCGACGCCTCGGCCGCTTCGCGCAGCACCCGATCGGTTTTCACCGGAACGGAATGCTTCTCGGAGAACCAGCGATTCAGGTCGACGTCGCGGCACCGTTGGCTGCAAAAAGGCGACGGGACGGAAACCGTCTCGGCCGATTCAGCAACCGCTTTGCCGCAGGTGGGGCACCGGCGCATCGGACGAACCTCCGTACCGTCGGTCGAAACGCTTGCGAACTAGGTCTTTACGACGCGGCTGGGGCGGCGGCGGGCGGCACGGCGGCGACCCGCTTCGCCAGCCGCGACTTCATGCGATTGGCGGTGTTCGGATGGACGTAGCGGCGGTGGCCGCACTTGTCGAGCAGCTTGAACGCCGTCTTCAGTTCGGTCTTGGCGACTTCGCCCTGACCGTCCTTGCACGCCTTCAGCACTTTCTTCAACTGCGTGCGCAGCTCGCTGTTGACCGCGCGATTGCGCAGGCGGCGGATATTGTCGCGGCGGAGACTCTTTTTCGCGGACTTCGTATGCGGCATCGGACTACCTTCGGGCCAACCCTACCAGGGAAGGTTTACGGGAGGATTCGCGGGATGGTCCACGAACCGTCGGCGAGGCCGTCCGCAACCAAAAAAGCGGTCGTCCTCGATTCCTTCTTCGGAGACCGGGTAGAATACAGGTGTCGTCGCCGAATCCAAGAGCAGACTGCCGACGTTTTTCATTTTTCACCGTCCACCGTTGGCCTCGCCGATCACGGCGCGTCGCCGTCCGACGGACGGTGTCGATCGAAGCGGTTGCGGCGACGGCGTGGCCGAAAAATCACCCTTACCCGACGCCGGTTCTTTTTTGCCGCTGATCGACGGGTGTTTTCGGGCGAATCAATCAGAAAGCGAAGATTCGATTTCGGAACCGGGAGTCCACCGATGAAATCCAGCACCCTGCTCATTCTGGTGACATCCCTCGTCGCCGGCGCGGCGGCGACGATCGCCGTTAAAGAGTTGGGCTTTTTCGAGAAAGCGGCGCCGCTCGCCATGGCGACCACGCCGGCCGCTTCACCCGCGCCGAAGTCGTCGACTCCGCCGGCCGCCGCGCTCTCGAAAACCCTCGCCGCCAGCCCCGTCGTCGCCTCGGTCGGCAAGGACGCCAAACCGCCCGTTGCCGCTAAAACGGTTGAACCACCGGCCGATCCCAACGCGCCGCCGGTCTCGCCGCCTAGTGTCAGAGAGGCCGTTCCGGTCTGGACCGGGACCGATGCCGTCGTGCCGCCGGGCTTGTCACTGGTCGCGGTGGAAACCGCCGGCTCGACGGCGGGCGGTCCAGGCGACTGGGTCGACGTTCTGGCGACGACCCTTTCCGACGACCCCAGCCGCCGGCGGACGTTCGTCGCCGCGCCCGCGGCCTTGGTGGTGAAGATCGACGGCCGCAACAGCCTCTTGGCGGTGAACGGTTTCCGGGCGGCGGTGTTGACGTTCGGCGCCGACGCCTCGGCGTTCGCGTTCGTCGCCCGCCCGGAAAAAGACCGGGCCGCCCTCGCCGCCGCCGCTGCAAATCCGCAAGCGGTCGACGCGCTCGGCTTCGATCCGGCGACGCCCGCCGCCGCCGTCGAACGCGACCGCGTCGCCGCCTACCGGCGTGGCGCCTTGGCGATCACGCAGGACTTTTGGAACGGGATGATCGGCGACGCGGGTTCGGCGGGCGCCGCTTCGGCGGCGTCGGCGGTCGGCAAGGCGGCGGAGGCGTCCGTCGCCGCTCAAATCGCGGCGATCGAACAGTTTCGCGGCCTGCAACGGATCGACGGACCGCCGGCGGGATCGGGTCGGTGACAACAGGACGTCCGACCCCACGCTCCTTCGCGGCGGACGGAGACGTCCACCCTCCATGCGGTTTTTCGGTCCCGACGTCGAGTCAGGCGGCGGCCAGAGCGCCGCTTTCGGCGGCCATCTTTTCCCAGTATTCTGCGGGCATGCTCATCGCCAGCTTCAACGCGCCGACCGAACCGGCGTGAACCGTATCGGGAACGCGCGTCACCTTGCCGCCGCCGTACTCCTTCAGATACTCTTCGATGACGCGGTCGAGGCCGCGCAACTGGCTGCCGCCGCCGCCCAGTAGAATGTTCTGGAGCAACCGCGGCTGCATTTCCGGGTCCATTCGGGCGATCAACTCGCGCAGGCCCTGCACGATCGGCGGAATCAGCGTCTGACAGGCCGATTTCAGCGTCGTCGTCACGTCGTACTGGCGCGGCTTGCCCTGACACGGCAGCGTCACCACCGCCCGTTCGTTGACGTCGTGGACGAAGCCGAACCGCTCTTTGATTTCGCGGGCGATGTTTACCGAGATTTGGGCGCTGGGGTGGTCGGCGGCCATCCGCTTCAGGAATTCCTCGTCGACCGAGTCGCCGCCCACCGGCAGCGTGACTTGTTCGTCTTCGGCGGTGTATGTCCCAACCATCGGACAGAGGTCGGTGGTGCCGGCGCCGATGTCGACGACCAGGGTGTCGGTCAGCCGGTTCATGCCGTAGGCGATGGTGAACGGCTCCGACACGATCATGACCGCGTCGAAGACGGTCGACGCCGATTCCAGGATGAACTGCTTGTTGTGCAGCGTGGCGCGGGACGGCGCCCCGATCACGCCGAAAAGGGTGGCCCCTTCCGGCGGGCGGGTCAAGGCGACGGCGTGTTCCACGACGAGGCGGGCGGCTTGCAAATGCCGTTCGGCCCGTTCGTGGCTGATGCCGGCCTCGCCGCGGTCGACGTATTTCAAGACGCCGCCGGCGAACGGACGGACGACGTTCAGCGCCAGTCGATGCTGGGTCAGGTCTTTGCCGAAGACGATGTCGCGTCCCAAGACCGACCGGGCGACGTGGTCCTTCGGCCAGCCGACGGCGGTCAGCATGGTGTCGCGGGCGCCGGTCGACGAGGCGACCGACGTCTTGTAGGTGCCCAAATCCATGCCGATGAAAACCACGTCCGACGTCATTGTTCGACCCTCGACTGAAAGGAATGGGTTCGTTGCGGCGGCCGGCGCGGTCAGGCGGTCTCGCCGACGGCCGCCGGCCGATCGGACTTGTCGACGCCGCCGACGGCCGCCAGGCCGCGCATCATCGCAAGGTTGGCTTCGGCGATTTTTTGCATGAGCGATGCGGCGCGGTCGTTTTCTTCGGGGTCGTCGACGATGCCGTCGGCGCCGGCGGCGGTGAAGAGGATTTGGTCGTCGAAAGCCGGTACGCCGATGCCGGCGGGAGCGGTGCGCCGGCGCGCCGTTTCCGATGGTTGAAGGGTCGGTTCGCCCGGCTTCGCCTCGAAGCCGTGTAGATGGACGACGACCGGAGCGGGCGGCCCGGCCGGGGCGGCGACCAGCCCCGCGACGCGGTCCTTGAGTTGCAGCGTCGCCCAAACGACCACCGCCGCCCCGCCGAACAGCGTGACAAGCTGCAACAGCGCGACGACCAGCGTCTGCCGGTTCATTTCAGCGCGAAACTGATTCTGAATCCGAGCGACGGCTTCGGTGGTCGCCAACGTCGCCTCGAACGGCGACGGCCCGGCGGGCGGTTGGACGGCCGCCGGCTGGACGAACGAAACCCGCTGCAATCCCTCGGTCAGTTTGTCGGCCACCGCGTTGGAGAAGTTGCTCGATAGGCGGGCCAGCAGGTCGGCGGTATCCGGGGCGAGGCGAATCTCGGCCGGCGCGGCGGGCGGAAGCTCGGCCAGTTTGCGGTGGTGTTCCAAGCCGGCGACGTCGAGCGCTCGGGGCGGGGTCGGCTCGGTCGTGGGAATCTCGGTCCAACGGCCGGTCGCGCCCGTGACGCCGACGCGCTGCACGTCGGTCGACGGAGTTGTGCGACGTTGCAGGCCGACGAACTGCTCGACGACGGAGGGCTCGCCGGCGGTGGCGGGCAAGCCGTGCGTTGCGGCGAGTAGCCCGAAGGCTGCCGCGATCGACCGTCGCCGCGTTCGGAACTCTAGCACGAATCGCCTCCGAGACTGGCCGCCGATCCGATCGCCGCGTCGTCGAGACGAGACGCCGTGATAAGGTCTTTTCCAGGAATCGGCCGATTTCGTTGGGAACTTGAGTAGACTTTGCCGACGCCGCCGAGGTCGACGAGATTTCGCTCGGCGCGGAATTTTCCGATGAGTTGGAAGTTGCGCCGCGTCCTCGCCGATACGTGGAGAGTGGAAGTCGTTTCGTCTGTTCCGCAGGAGGTCGATGTGATGTCGTTCCGCCGCCGGCCGTCGTCCGCAATTGTCGACCGATCGTTTACCGGTTTTGGGAATCCCGCGATCGCGTGGGCGGCCGTGGCGCTGCTCGGGGGGGCGGCCCTTGCCGCCGACGACGCGCCCGAAGTCGACGCCCGTCGGCCGTCGCGCCCGTTCACCTTCTTCGGCCTGCCCGCGCCCAACCGGTTGGCCCTGGAAGACGCCGCCAAGGCTGCGGCGAAAGTCGAGCGGACCATTCCCGCCGTGTCCAGGACCGAGAAGACGAAGCCGACCACCGCCACGCCGACGGCCGCCACGACCGCCCGGACGCTCCGCACCACGGCGAAGCCGGTCGCTGCGAACCCCGAGGGTTCACCGGCCGTCGTTGAAGTCGCCAAACTGCCGGTCCGCACGATCGCCGGCCTCGAAACCGAAGTGGCCGCGCCGCAGACCGAAGCTTGGACGTTCGGCGTCAGCCTCTCGAACGCCGGGCCGGCTCCGATGGCCCCCTCGGCCTGCAGTTCGTGCGACTCCGTCCCCGGCAAATCGACCAACTGCTTCGTCGGCTGCGGTTCCTCCCGCGGCGCGAAGTGCGGCGGCCACTGCAAGTTCGGGCCGGCCATCGACGTACCGCCGGCGGGGTCGTCGCTGCGGGCGTGGCTTGACGCCCAGTCGGCCAAGGGGGCGCTGCGCGACTCGACCGCCACCCGCCGTTGGAGCCGGGACGAAGGTTCGTCCCGCTGACCCGTTGTTCGGCCGGCCGTTGGGTCGGTATGGTTGACGCACGTGGAGTAGTCCCATGTCGCTGGTCGGTCTCCTCCTAATCCTCGCCGCCGCCGACGCGTTGCCGCCGGACGCCGCGACCGAACCCACGCTGGTCGAGGTCGCGTCGGCCGCGGCGATCGAACCCGCGTCGGCCGTTGTCGTCGAACCGGCGGCGCCGGGACTGCCGGAATGGGCCGTCGACGCAACCAGCGTCGCCCTCGCGCCGTTCGCGGGGCGGTACGTGGCGGTCGGCCCCGACGACTGCGCGTCCAAGGCCGCCTTCCATTCGCACCCGGCCCGCATTCTGGAGCTGGAAGCATCGGCCCGCCGCGGCGTCAGCGTGGCGACCGTCGTCAGCCGCGTCGTCACGCCCCGTCGGTGGCGCACCCTCTCCGCCCTCGAAGAAGAAGTCACCTGCCTGCGTATCGCCGTGATTCGCAATCGGACTTCGGCGACGGCGCTAGAGGCCTACTATCGACTGTCGCAGGCGGAGTCGACGCTGCGGATCATTGAGGAACGGATGGTCGAGCAGGAAAGCCTCATCGCCGAGTTCGACGACCTGCAAAAGAAAGGGCTGGGAACGGCCAGCCGAGGCGCCGACCTGCGGCGGGCGTCGGCGTTGCTGCAAGGCGAACGCGACCAGACCGAGTCGACGGTGGAGCGGCTGAACATTGAACTGGCGCGGGTGCTCGGCTTCCCGGCCGACCCGTCCGTCCGCATCAACCCGGCCTTCGATTGGAACCACGAGGCGGCCGCCCCCTCGCCGGAAACGGCGGCCGCCACGGCCGTCGCCGAGCGTTCGGAACTGAAAATCCTGCGGCTGCTGGCGGTCCACCTGCAACCGGCGACGCTGGCGGCGACCAAGGCCGCCGTGCAGCAGTCGGTCGGCCTGCCGGGGGGCACGGTCGACTCGCGCAAGTTCGGGGCGCTCGGTTGGCTGTTCGGGCCGGGGAACTTGTGTTCGCAGATGGAAACCGTACGGACGACCCTCGCCGAAACGACCGCGCACCGCGAGCGCGAGATCGCCGACGAAGCCCGCGCCGCCGCCGTTCAGTTGGCGGCCCGCCGCCGGCAGTACCACGTCGCCCGGCAAAACCTGGAACGGCTCGACCAGTCGCTGGCCGACGCCTTGGCCAAGGAAAAGGCGGGCTTGGGGGCGTCGGCCGAACGGCAGACGCTGAAGATCGAACGGGCGACCGCCCGCGTGGCGACGATCACGGCGTTCATCGCGGTAAGAACCGCGGAAGTACAACTCGCCGCCGCCATGGAAGGCGCCGCCCCGAAAATCGCCTGCGACTTCGGCCCCGCCCGCGGCTTCCACCGGAAATGCAAGTGAGGTTGGGCCGATTTACCGACTTTTAACCCCACCGTCGCTTACAAGAGTTCCAACGTGCCGTTTCGCGATTGGCGCAGGTGGCGGTCCTCAAGATGAATCAGAGCAAATTCACTTCACGCGGCTTTCCCAAGGACGGGATTTGAAGAACGCCAAATCTGATTCATGGCTGGCCGCAATGCACTTCTTTCGGTCCACGAACGTATGATCGCGGAGTTCATAGAAGAATTCTAGCGGTAAAGGCCGGACCGGATCAATCGACGGCGTATCGCGATTTCTGAATTCGTTGCACGCCCTACAACACAAGACCTTGTTGGAACAATCCTCAAGCCAAGCAATGGGAACGCCGATCGAAGCACAAAACGCGGCAGGGACGACGTGATCGATAGATATCGTGAGCCAAGCGTCATACGAGGCGGTCAAGTCGTTCTCGCAGTAGGCGCAGGCGGTTTGCCATGTCTTTCTCATAAAATCCAGGCCGTAGCCTGTTCGACATCTTTCTCCTTCGCGCGGGCGTCCTATGAGTGTTCGCCCGCCGCCAGGGTAAGAATCAAAGGGTTGCACCGTACACCTTGCGAACTTCGTCGCTGAAACTCATATTCGCGCGAACAACAACACTTTCCTACGATTCGGCGGGACCGTCCCACCGAAGTTTATCCGTCACTGCCGCTGGATGATGAGTTGATGCACCTGCTCGCCGAACGAGGCGTGGTGGGTGCGCACTTCGTCGAAGTGGGCTTTGTCGAGTGAGAAGACGACCGCGTCTTCCAGGGCCTGCACCGTCGCGTTTCGTGGGTTGCCGCTGATGAGCGCCGCCTCGCCGAAGACTTCGCCCGGACCCAGCACCGCCAACCGTCGGCGACCGCTAAGGCCGTCGGAGTACACTTCCACTTTGCCTTCGGCGATCAGATAAAACCGGTCGCCTACCTCGCCCTGTCTTACGATCAGCGACCGCGCCGCGTGGCGCTCGCGCCGCATCCGCCGGGCGACTTCCAGCATCGGCGAAAGATCGACCGTGCATTGCAGGCCGGAGAAGATCGGCGACTGCGACATCCGCTCGCACAACGCCGTCGTTTCGTGTACCAAGGCGTTGAAGGCGATCCGTCCCTTTTGAAACTGCACCACGCGGTCGGCCGAGTTCATGATGCTTTGGTCGTGGGTGACGATGAGACTGGTGCAGCCCTCGGCCTCGGCCATGCGGCGGAGCAGTTGCAGTACGACGTCGGCGGACTTGGAGTCGAGGGCGGCGGTTGGTTCGTCGGCCAAGACCAGTTTCGGCCGATTGGCCAACGCCCGCGCGATCGCCACCCGCTGCTTCTGGCCCCCGGAGAGCTTGTCGGCTTTTTTATGCCGATGGTCGGCCAGCCCCAGGTGATCCAGCAGCTCTTCCGCCCGCTCCTTAATCTGGGCCTTCGTGGTGTTTTGCAGTTCGAGCGCCATGCGGACGTTCTCGAACGCGGTGAGCGACCGGAAGAGGTTGTGGGCCTGGAAAATGAAGCCGATGCCGCGGCGCAGGCCGACCAGCTCTCGGTCGCTGAGCGCGTGGACCGCCCGCCCCAGCACCGTCACTTCGCCCTGCTGCACCCGCCGCAAGCCGCCGAGCAGCGTCAACAGCGTGGTTTTGCCGCAGCCGGACGGACCCTTGACGATCACCAGTTCGCCCGGTTCGACGGCCAGGTTGACGTCGAACAGCACCTGCGTGCGGGTTTCGTCTTCGCCGAAGTGGTGGTCGAGGCCGGCCACCGAAACGACCGGTTCCCGCCCTTCCGCCGTTAAGATCGCCGGCATCGTTTCGTAGGACGAGGGAACGGCGGAGGGACGGATCATGCGAACAACTCCGCGGGGTCGGCCGACAGCGCTCGCCGCACGGCCAGAAGCCCGGCCGCCATGCACATGCCGACCGTCAACGCAAAAACGATCGCGATTTGGCCGACCGTGAAGCCCAACGGCAGCCCGGTTTGGGCCGCCAACCAAGCGTTGCCCGCCCACGCTGCCGCCATGCCGACCGGAAAACTCAAGAGCGACAAATACCACGCCTCTTGAAGCACCACCTTCACGAGATACCCCGGCCCGTAACCGAGGGCGACCAGCGTGGCGAATTCGGGTAGGTGGTCGTTCACATCGCTGTAAAGAACTTGGTAGCACATCACCGCCCCGACGACGACGCCCACCGCCACGCCCAGGCTGAAAACCAGTCCGATCGGCGTGCGGGTCCGCCAGAACCCCATTTCCTTCGCAATCCATTCATCGCGCGTCTGTACTTCCAAGTCGTCGGGCAACGTCGCCTCCAGTCGGTCGCGCAGCTCTTCGACCGACACCCCCGGCGCCGCGACGATCAGCGCGAAATCGATGGCGTCGCTCGGCCCCAGACCTGGGGGAGTCGTCCAGCGGAGGAAGTTTTGTTCGTTGGTGATCGCGGTGGCGTCGTTAGCGAAATCCGAACCTAGCGCCACGACGCCGCCGATGCGCACCCGCCAGTTCCAAAACTCGGCTTCGGGCAGGGCTCCGGACGAGTAGTCGTCGGGCGTGAGGGCGGCGGCCGGTTCCCACAGACGGCGGAAGGTTGGCTTCGACCGTCGGTCGAACAGCATCACGTCATGCGCGGTGAGGACGTCGGCGCCGGGACCGAGGAAGCTTGGCTTGAAAATGGGGTCTTCAGGGGCGAAACCGACGAGCCGGATGGGGCGGGCCAGAAACCGTTCCTCGCCGGGGGTCGGATCGGAACCGCCGTCGCGGCCATGGACTGGGCGGATCGGCTGGCCGCTTTTGACGTGCAGCGCGTAGGCGCCGCCGACGCCGTCGACGGCGGCCGCCTGAACCATGCGCTGGCGGGGGAATTTATCCGGCGTCAGCAGGGTGTCGCGGGTTTTGCGTTTGACGACCAAGTCGACTTGCAGTTCGCGGATGAGGCGGACGGTGCTTTCCAAGAGACCCCTAAGAAAGCCGAGCTGAATGAACATTAAGACGACGGCGAAGACGATGCCGGCCAACGACGCCGCCAATGGAAGCGGTCGGTGCGTCAGATTTTTCCACGCGAGCGGCAGCGCCATCTCAAAACAACTCCGCCGGGTCGGCCTTTTGAATACGACGG
>JBOFFD010000696.1:0-8921 GCA_051648425.1 Planctomycetia bacterium | reverse complement strand
CATGTCGATCGTTTACGAAGCGCTGCCGTTCATCATCCTGGGATCGTTGATTTCGGGCATGTTGGAGGAACTGCTTCCGCAGAAATTCTTCCAACGGTTCCTTCCCAAGCGCCGCTTCCTGGCGATCGCCGGCAGCAGCCTGCTGGGCGTCGTCCTGCCGATGTGCGAGTGCGGCATCGTCCCCGTCATGCGGCGGCTGATGAAGAAGGGCGTTCCCGCCAGTTGCGCCATCACCTACATGCTTTCGGCCCCGATCATCAACCCGATCGTGCTTGCCAGCACCGCCCTGGCGTTTTGGACGCCCGACTACACCCTCTGGGGAGTGCCGGGGCTGACGATGGTGCTGCTGCGGGCCGGGGCGGCGTTCTGCGTCGCCGTGACCGTCGGTCTGCTGATCGAGCGGATGGTGCGGAAGGGCGTTGGCGTGGTTCGGGGCGACGCCGGCCGCGACCGCCTCGTCGAAACCGACGAATCGGCCCGGCTGCGGCAAGCCGACGTCGTCGTGACGCCGACGCTGGTTCCGCTGTCACTGCCTGTTCTGAACGCCCCCGCCGCGCCGCACGTCCATTCCCACGAAGAGCACGCCCACGAAGGGCACGCCCACGGCGAACCGGGGCACGTTCACGGACCCGACTGCAACCACGGCCACGACCACGCGCACGGAGAACCGGGGCACGTCCACGGCCCGGACTGCGACCACGACCATTCCCACGACCACGGGAACGGCCACGAACATGGTCATGCCCACGATCACGGCCATTCCCACGCCAAACCGCGAACGCTGCTCGACCGCCTGACGGCCGTCGCCGACATCGCTCTGGGCGACTTCATCGACATCGCCGCGTTTCTGGTGATCGGCGCCTTCCTGGCCGCCCTGGTGAACTCCGCCCTCAGCCCCGACGCCCTCAATTCGATGGGCCAGTACCAAGTGCCGGCGATCGTCGGCATGATGGGGCTGGCGTACGTGCTGTCGCTGTGCAGCGAGGCCGACGCCTTCGTCGCCGCCAACTTCACCGGCTTCAGCACCGGCGCCAAACTGGCCTTCCTGGTGTTGGGGCCGATGCTCGACATCAAGCTGACGATCATGTACTCCTGGGTCTTCACCAAAGAGACCGTGAAGACGATCATCGTCGCCCTGCTGATCTTAGTGTTCACGGCCGCCTTGACGGTCGACGTCGCCGGCCGAATCCTGCTGATGCTGCAAGCCTCCCCCGGCGGCTGACGGCCGGCCCGGAGCGACTGCAACGCAAGGGACGCGCCAGTGGAAGCACGCCCTCGGGCTACTTTAAACTGTCCCACCGTCGTCTCGTACAACCGACGACGGCCCGCTGTTGAACCGGAGCGTTCGCCCCGCTGAAGGTGAGCATGGAGTTGTGGGGCTTCGATGGCTGCACGTACGTTTGCGACGAGGCCGACCTGCTGATACGCCTCCAGTCGGACCGCCGCGGGCTGGACGGGGCGTTCGTTCTGTCCCACGGGGGCGACGAGTCTTTGTGGGTCCACATCCACGGCGACGCCGCATTCCTCTGGTACCTACCGCATAGGGATGGGGCGCACCCGGGGTTCGTCGCTGACGGCATGTGGAGCGGGGAGCGCCGACGGGTCAGGTTTCTCCAGACGAGCGGCACTCTGGCGGACTCGATCGACGTGCAGTGGTCGCAACTTGTTCCGGTCGCTGCCGCGTACCGGGCCGCGGTCGAGTACTTACACTCGCCGGTGAACCCCGCGTCGGTGTCGTGGTTCGAGCTGTAAGCGCCCCAAGAGATGGTGTGTTGTCAAGCGATGATTTTTGACCCTCTCGCGGGGTCGAACGGCGTGCGGGGCTTTTGAGGACGCCGTAGGCGATCATGAGCAGCTTCCGCATGCAGGCTCCCAGCGCCGCCATCTTCGCCTTGCCGGCCGTCACAAGCCGCGCGTAAAAGCAGCCACCAATGGGTTGAAGCGGATATCCGGCTACTTCGGCCGCTGCCACCGAACGGGTCGGCGATTCAAATTGGCGGATGGTTGGCACTAGGAGAACGTTGACCGGTGCGGCCGACTTGTAGAAAAGCCGTTTTGGCGAGTGAATTCCAGGTCCGTCCCTTCCTTCCCCCGAGGAGCTTGTTTTGTCTCGATCATTGGGCATGTTCCGCATCGCGCTCACGATCGTCGGGGTTGCGGTCAGTCACGGCTGGTCCGTCGCCGCGGAGCCCGAGCCCAAGGAACTCATCCCGGCCAACGGTACGGTCATGGACATCATGACATTCACGGAGTCGCCCCGCAGGGCGGAGCTGTCGAAGAAGCTGCTAGAGGCCGTCGCCAAGGATCCCGAGTGGTGGGCCGCCCACGTTCGCAAGGGCAAGCCGGGCGAGCCGATCGAGTACGACCCGAAGTTGGGGCTGACGAGGGACGAGTTCAAGGAATATCTCGACACGTCGTTCACATTGACGAAGACCGGCACGGTCAAGGCGGTGGTTGAGCGGACCGGGGAACGGGTGCTGCTGGCCTTCGGGAAGGACTTCCCGGGCATGGAGGAGGTCGCCATCGACCTGAAGAAGGATACGGTGACGACCCCGTTCGGCGTGGCGACCGACCGGACCCGGATAAGGGCAAACGCCGACCAGAAGGCGACGGGAAAGTGGGACGGGGTGCAGTGGAAGCATGAGTCGATGGGAACCAAGCCAGGGTCGGTGACCGTTATCAAGTTCGGCCTTGGGAAGCTGACGAACGGCCGGGGGATCATGTATTGTGGCGTGAAGAAGGTGAGCGGGACCGACAGGGTCAGCCACCGGCATACCTTCATGTACGACCTCGCGCCGGCACCGTGATCCGGCCCACGGCTCCCCCCCGTGGCTGACCCGGCACCTGAGCTCAGTCGCGCGGATTGGGTGGAGGTCGCGCGGCCGAACAGCGAGTCAAGTTGCGCGCGAGCTCCACGGGGGGTGCCGCGGTCCAACATCCGTTGCAGTTGCGCGCTCGACATTCGCCGCGGGTGGAATCGTGATCCGCCGTTTGCTCGAAAATAGTGTTCGAGAGTGTCGTGCTGCGGGCGGTGTCGGCGGGCGATTTCGTCTCGTTTCGGCGACGCGGTTCTCCTTCCGCAACTTCCGGATGGCAAGTCAGGCCGGCCGCGGCGGTGGACGAAGACACGACGACTTGGACCGCTGAGCCGCCCACCTCCGGTGACGAATCTCTTCGCAACGGCGACGATCTTTCGCTCTGAGAGCGACGCCTACGGTTCTGGCAGCTTCGGCGCGTCGCTCTTTTCGGCGGGCGGCAGGTCGGTCTATTCAGGCGGCTCGACGGCTCGAAACCATTTCGCGCCCGGCGGCGTCTATGAGAGTAAGGGCGAGTGACCTCCATTCGCCCGGACCTCTGTCGGGAGATCCCTATGCGAGTGGTCATGGCCGTTTCCATTCTCGGCTTGGTTCTCTCCGGCACTGCTTCTTCTCTGCCGCAATCGTCGAACCAAGCGGTTTCACTCGCGGACGCCGTTAAAGCGTTCAACGAAAAAGTAGCAAACCACCACATCGGAAAGAACGAAGCCCCGATCACCGAGGAAGAGGTCGTCGCCGCCATCCGAGCGTCGGAACGACCGGACGAACTCGCGGTGTCGGACACGATGTACAACGATTTCAAGCGGATTGCCGATGCGCGTCGGTTGCCGCAAGGCGCCTTCCTTGAACCCATCGGAGGCGGTTGGGACCCCGGCGGAGCCTTCATCTACGATGTATGGTGGGTTCGGATCACGATGCCGAAGGAAGACGGCGGCTCTTACAGTTTCCGCATCAGGGAACGAATCTTACGCTCCCGCTCCCTGTCGGAAGAACTGATTCAGGCCGAGAACCGTCTCAAAGAATTCCCGCTGGGGCCGGGGCGGTACAAACTGGAAGACCGCGTCGAAGAACTTAAAGCCAGGATCGCTAAGATGAAAGCGGTTTGATTGGACTTACTGAAGACTACGGCTGCCTTGGAATCGGCTTGAAGCTCTTTTTCGCGGCCGGCGGGTCGGTCTTTTCGGGCGTCTCGGCGGGCGCGAAGACGATTTTCGGACCGGCCGGTTTGCTTGACCCCGCCGGATTTCGGCCGAACGACGGCGGCGCCGTGGTGTGCAGGATCTTCAGCGGTTCGTTCGACGGTTCGCGGTCGACCCAGCGCATCCCCCGGAAGCCGAGCCACGGTTCGCGTTGAACTTCCGACTGCTTGCCTCGCCATTTCACGTCCCACTTCGTCGAGCCGCCTCGCACCGCCCGTTCGACCGATCCGTCCGACGCGCCCGGTTGGCCGTCGGCGTGGAAGAGGTCGGCGCACCATTCCACCGCGTTGCCCGCCGTATCGAAGACGGCGTACGGGCTGCGGTCGAACGGTCGGCTGGCGGCCGGCAGCAGTTGCTCGAAGACCCGGCGTTCCTTCGGCCCGGCCGCCGCCTCGCCCCAAGGGAACGTCGCTTTCCAGAACCCGCGAGCCGCCTTTTCCCAGGCCGCCTCCGTCGGCAGTTCCTTGCCCGCCCAACGGCAGTAGGCGGCGGCGTCGGACCACGCCACGCCCGTCGCCGGGTGCGCGTCGGATTCGATCGCCGCCCGCGATGCCGCCGGCAGCCGGGGGTGGTCGAGGCTGTCGTTCAGGAACTGGTCGTACTGCCGCAGCGTGATCTCGAAACGGTCGATGTAGAACGCGGAGAGTTCGTCGACCGGCGGCTTCGGACCGGAGGCCGCGCCGGGACGGGCGAGCGGCTTTTTGACGCCGGCGTCGGGCGGCGGCGCCGCGGGGTCGTTCGGCAGGAAGCCGGCCGGCACCAGCACCATTTCCGAATGGTCGGCGTCGCAAACGACGCGCAACGGCCACCCAGAGGCGTGGACGCCCGCGCCGGGCGCCGCGCGAAAGCCGACCGGCAACGGCTTCGCCTTGACGCGGTCGTCGCGCGGTGCGTCCGACGCCCGCGCCAGCGCCTCGCGGATCGCCGCCTCGTCCCGAACGAACGCCCCGGCCTTCGGCCGCCGAAGCCGGCCCGGCCCTTCCGACGCCGACGAACCGTCCGCCGCCCCTTCGTCTGACGGCGGCGGCGGCGCGGTCCCCGTCGCGTCGACCACCAGCGGCTCGTCGTCGATCGACAATTTTTCGAGCGGTTCGCCGTCGCGCAGGCGGTCGCGCAGTCCGTCGGCCCGCCGTCGGGCGCGAGTGCCGGGGTATTGGCGGATCACCCGCGAAAGCAATTCGTCGGCCATCTGCGGGTCGTTCTGGCGGATCGAAACCCGCGCTTGCCGCAGCAGGTCGCCGGCGGCCCCTTCCTCGGCCGGCGTCGCTTCGTCGGGACGAACCTGTTCCCGAAACTCCTTGGTGAACAGAAAGGCCCCGCCGACCACGATCGCGCCGACGAAGACGATCGGCAGCCCCAGCCGCACGAAATACGCCAGTTTCTCACCGAAGGTGAACCGTTGCGATTCGTCGAATTCGAGGTAGCGTTCTTTGCGACCCGTGCCGGCGGCCGGCGGTGCCTGCGGCGGCAACGTGCGCGACGGACGCCCAACGGGCGCTTCGTCGGCCGGCGCCGGTCGCGACGCTTCCTTGCGGGCGGCAGGCGGTTCGCGGCGTTTCCTGGCGTCGTCGGCGCGATCGTCCGCGCGGTCGTTGGAACGGGCCACGACACGACTCCCCACAGTGGAATTCATCGTTGCAGGCTGCGTGAAGGGCGTTCTATTGACGTATTGCGCCCAGCGGTCGATTTCTTCCGCGGCTTTATTGTGGTGCGGTCGTCCCGACTGCACGAACCGTCGCGGCGCCCCCGGCAAGCTTCTTCATGCAAGCGGGACGCCCGCACCACAACAAAGGACCTTAAAAGTCGCCGTCAGTCAGCCGAGCGTACAGCGGCCACGCCCGGCAGCCAATCCAGCAACGTGGCGCCCCAAGACAACCCCACCCCGAACCCTACGGCCGCCGACCGCGTTCCCGGCTTGATCCAGCCGAACCGCGCCGCGCGCGACAGGAACACCGGCAGCGACGCCGTCGCCAGATTGCCGAGGTCTTCGACGTCGATCGGCAACTTTTCCGCCGAGACCTTCAGTTTCATCCGCAGCGATTCGAGCATGAAGCGGTTCGCCTGGTGGCACAGCAGTAGGTCGAAGCCGGCGGGGTCGACGCCCGCCGTCGCCGCCAATTCGTCGACCGCCGGCTTCACGCGGTCGAGCGCGAACCGAAAGACTTCCGGGCCGTCCATGTACAATCGGGGCTTCTCGATCGGTCCGTCGGCTGGAGCGGCCGCCGCGGCTCGGCCCGCTCCGGCGGCGACGATCAGTGATTTGCCGCCGGCGCCGTCGGTCCCCAGTACACTCGGTCCAACCTTCGCCAGCGCCCCGTCGGGGTCGCGGCCAAGCAGCAGCGCGGCGGCCCCGTCGCCGAACAGCGTCGCGGTCGTCATGTCGTCGGGGTCGCAGTAGCGGGAGTACGTGTCGGCGAACAGCAACAGCACGCGGCGGGCCGCCCCCGAACCAACCAGCGACCGCGCCAGCCACAGGCCGTACGGCAGCGCCGAACACCCGAGGTTGACGTCGAAGGCGGCGGCGGCGGTCGATAGACCGAGGCGGTGTTGCAGGAGGCAGGCGCCCGTCGGCAGGAAGTAGTCCGGCGACTGCGTGAAGAAGACCACTGCGTCGATCGTTTCGCGGGCGGGGTCGCTCGCGTCGGCAAGCAGCCGTTCGGCGGCGGCGGCCGCCAGGTCCAGGGCGGTCTCGCCCGGCGCGGCCACCGGCCGGCGGCGGATGCCCGTCTTCTGTTGGATTTTCGCCGGGTTCCACTCGGGCCGGCCGGCGGCCAGTTCCTCGTTGTCGCGCGAGCGGGCCGGCAGGTGATGGGCGATCGCGTGTAGATGACAGTCGTACGACATCGCAAACTCCGCCCGAATACCGGCCCCGGTTCGACTTCACCGACGATCGGCCCGCCGGAACGATGATTGTAGCGGCGGGCCGCCCGGCGTCACTCGGCGGCCGGCGGACCGGTTTCGTCGAGTTCGGCGAACAACGCTTCGACGTCGAGGGTGAAACCGGGAAGAACGTCTCCGCCGTCGAGCAGGCCGGTCTGAACGATCGTCTTAACTTCGGCGGCGATGTAAACCGCGACGCTGCGCGAAACGGCGTCGACTTCCCAATGCAATCGCACGCCGCCGCCGAAGTAGTCGGAGCGTTTCCGCTCCATTTCTCGCTTCGTGTTGCTCGCGCTCAACACTTCGACCGTGAAGTCGGGAACAATGTCGGGAATAGGCTTTTCCGGACGGCGTCGATCCGGCAGTCGATCCCACGAAATGAACGATACATCGGGAATTCGCACGCACCCCGCGAACAGTTTCTGGGCGGCGTCGGCGCCGACGACGATCCCCAATCGGTTGGTTTTGACATAAAAGCGAAGAGCCGCGACGATGGCGCAGGCGATGATCGATTCCGCGTACCCCACGGTCTTCTCCACCAATACGCCGTCGACGAGTTCGCACAACCGCTTGTCGGCGGCGTCTAAGAGCCGAAGAACGTCGGCTTCGGTCGCCGTCCCGGGGGCCGGTCGCGCGAGCACCCGTTCCGGCGGCAGGTCGCCGAGGCGGTGTAAGACTTCGGCGAAGGTCTCCATCAAGGAATCAGGCGAAGCGACGGGTTCCGTCGCTGCCGAAGATTCAACGGCGAGGGCGGTCGTCATGGCGTTTCCTTTGAAGTCTCGCGGTCCATCCGGGCGAAGAACGATTTCAACGACAGCGTGAAGCCGGGCAGCACGTCGCCGCCGGTAAGATCGTCGGCTTCCGTCAACGTTGTAAACACTTCCGGGGCGGTGTACACCGCGACGGTCCGTTTCTTCGGGTCCAACTGCCAAACCAAGCGGGCGCCGGCGGTGAAATAGTCGATCCGCTTTCGTTCCATTTCGCGTTTCGTGTTGCTCTTACTAAGAACCTCCACCGCGAGATCCGGGACGAGGTCCGGCAACGGCGAATCAGGGAGAACTCCGCCGGGAAGACGGGCGCGCGAAAGAAACAAGACGTCGGGAATGCGAACGCACCCCGGCGCGAGGCGCTGCGCGCCGTCGGCGCCTAAGACGACGCCGAGATCTCGCTCGTCGACGAATTCATCCAAACGACGTCCGATCCACAAGGCCAGCATCGCTTCGCGGGCGCCCATCGCCTTCTCCACCAATACGCCGTCGACGAGTTCGCACAACCGCTTGTCGGCGGCGTCTAAGAACCGAAGAACGTCGGCTTCGGTCGCCGTCCCGGGGGCCGGTCGCGCGAGCACCCGTTCCGGCGGCAGGTCGCCGAGGCGGTGTAAGATTTCGGCGAAGGTCTCCGTCGGTGGCGCCGTTGTGGTCGCGTTCATCGCATCGGCTCCTTGGTGGTCGACGGCCGATGCGATAAGCGGACGGCGTCGAACGGAATGCAAACCCGCGCCGCGCGGATTCCGCGCGGCAGGTCGCCGGCGGCCGGCGGTTCGGCGTCGAACAGATCGGCGGTCCGCCGCCAGTCGTCGCGGCCGATGAAACCGACCGGCCAACCGCGTCGCTCGAAAAGACGGCGCAACGCTTCGCGGCGCGCCAGCGGCGGCGCTTCTCGGAACGGACCGACCGCCAACAACACCGCGTCGGCGTCGGACGGGTCGTCAGCCAGCGCCGCGTTCAACAACCGGTCGGTCTCGGCCGCGAACTGCCGGGCGGTCTCGGCCGCCAGGTCGGCCAGCCGTTCCAGTGCGTCGTCAACGCCGACATTGTACCGCGTCCGCAGCAACGGCAGGAGTTCGTTTCGCAGTCGGTTTCGGAAATGGACGGGATCGGCGTTGGTGGAATCGACGCGGAACGGTTGACGCAGTTCGCCGAGGAACCCCTCGACCAACGTCCGCGGCACCGCGAGCATCGGCCGCAACAAGTCGACGCCGCGGACCAGGGGCCGCACGGCCGGGATGCCGGCCAACCCCGACCAA
>JBOFFD010000695.1:0-8945 GCA_051648425.1 Planctomycetia bacterium | reverse complement strand
ATCGGCGACGATGGTTGTTTGGTAATCAACTGCCATCGTCCCATGCCGGGGAACTCGGTGGGGGCGGGCAGGAGGCCGGGCAATGCGGCGGCGGGTTCGCCCGGCGGCCAGTCGACCGCGGCGGCGGCAACTGTCTTTTCGCCGGCCGGCGGTTTCGCGATTGGTTTGGGGGCCACCTCCACCGTCGTACCGGCCGGGGCTTCGATCTTCTGGACGGTGCCGTCGGGGCGGCGGAGGGTGATGACGACGCCGGCGGCGGCCAGGCCGACGGTTAAGACCGCGGCGGCGGCTACGGCGGCCAGCGTTTTCGGCGGCAGGCCGCGCAGCGGGGCCGGCAGGTACGGTTTCGGCGTGACGCTGGTCGCCGCGTCGGGCCGGGACGACTGCTGAATCGTTTCGGGTGAGCCGGACGGTTTCTTCGCCGAATCGGGCATCCACGGCGCTCGGATCGGCTTGTCCGCCAGTTCGGCGAGCCAGGCGGCGGTGTCGACGGGGACGTTCGGCGGCGCGGGCGGATTGTCGCCGACCATGACGCCGCTGCCAACCGCGAAGCTGGTCGTCCGTCCTTCGGTGCGGTCGGCCAGTTCGGCGGCGACGGCGTCCAGCGCCGCGCCGACCTCGGCCATCGTCTGGAACCGATCTTCGGCCTTTTTGGCCACCATCTTCGCGTACACCGCCTCCAGGCCGTCGGGAACATCGGCGCGGTGGCTTCTTAGTATCGGCGCCGGCTGGTCGCGGTGCGCCATCAACTTTTGCACGACCGAATCGCCGGGGAACATCGCGCGGCCGGTGAGCAGATACCACAAGGTGCAGCCCAGGCTGTAAACGTCGGCCCGGGCGTCGGCGGCGCGGGTGTTTTCCGCCTGCTCGGGGGCCATGTAGTCGACCGTTCCCATCACGGCGTTGGTGCCGGTGAGCTGGTCGGCCGGCTCGGCGCGGTCTTCCAACGGCTGGCCCGCGATCACTGAACCGGCGTCGAGCCGAGCCAGGCCCATATCGAGAACTTTCACCACGCCGTCGTTAGACAGAAGAAGGTTGCTCGGCTTGACGTCGCGATGGACGACGCCCCGCTGGTGGGCGTACTCAAGCCCCTTGGCCGCCTGGCGGAGGTGGTCGACGGCGTCGGCGACGGCGCGCGGACCGCCCGCCCGCACCAGCTTCGACAGGTCGCTGCCGGCGACGTGCTCCATGACCAGATAGTGGGTGGCGCGGGCCTGGCCGGCGTCGAAGGCGGCGACGATGTTGGGGTGCAGCAGCCGGGCGGCGGCCTTCACCTCGCGGTGGAACCGTTCGACGGCGGCCGGCGTGCGGGTGGCCGACGTGGGCAGCACCTTCAGCGCCACCACCCGTTCCATGCGTCGGTGCAGCGCCTTGAAGACGGCGCCCATGCCACCCTCGCCAAGCTTGTCGAGCAACAAATAATCGCCCAGCAACAAGTTGGCGAAACGGCCGTGGAAGACGCAATTGGCTTGATAAGCGGTAAGCCGACCTATCTTGACCAACTGGCGGGCCGGCTGCGAGCCGTCGCCTTGCTTAAGTTCTTCCGGCAGGGCCTCATACCACGCAACGGCGTCGGCTTCGGCCATCAAGCCGCTGGCGATAAGGTTTTGCAGAAATTGACGGGGCGTCGAGGACCTACACAGGCTCCATCGCGGGTAAGCGGGGACGCTCAACAAACTTTTTATCGTAGCGTCTTGCCGTCGTCCCGTCCTCCTTGAGTAATTTATCTGTTGCAACATCGGTTGTCATGTAATATATCATGGTGGTTGCCGACGAGGCTTGGTCCGAAGTTCGTGGATGGAACGGGAGGTTTCGCGTGAAGAGTTTGGGAATCGACTTGGGGTTGCTTTTGATTCGGCTGATGGTCGGATGGGTGTTCGTCTTCCATGGGGCGCAGAAGGTGTTCGGCGTGTTCGAGGGGCCGGGGATCGCGAAGTTCGCCGAGGCGCTCGCGTCGATGGGCGTGCCGAACCACGAGCCGATGGCGTACGCGGCGGCGTTCGCGGAACTGCTGGGGGGCGTTTCGCTGATACTGGGGTTCGCGACGCGACTGTTCGCCGTGCCGCTGTTGGTGACGATGCTGGTGGCGGCGTTCGTCGCCCATGGCAAGGCGTTTTCGCTTCAGGCCGGCGGCATGGAGTACGCCTTGACGCTGGCGGTGGTGTCGGGGGCGTTCGTTCTGACGGGGCCGGGGCGGTTCTCGGTCGACGTACTGGCCTTCGTACGTCGAGCGACGACTGCCGCGCCGCCGCCGGCCGAGTGACGTCGTCGCCGCACGGTTCGCCAAGAAACCGACGGAACCGGCGACGCCTCTTTGCTACACAGAAGGCGTAGGTTCGTCGGACCCGCGTTCGCGCCTACGCTGGGAGAGTCTGGTCGCATGGCGCGTCGTCCCGCGAAAACCGCCGTCGAAACCACCGACGCCGCGCCGCCCGGCGTCGCCGTGCAACGGCCGGCGGCCGAGGTGCTTTACGCCGACGAACTGCAACGGCTGGTCGACGCCGACGGCGACGCCCCCCGCCCGCCCGGTTGGCGGCTGGCCCCGCGCTCGGTGGTGCGGTTCGTGCTGGGCGACCCGGCGCTGGGCGTTACACCGAAATTCGTCGGCCGCCGCAGCTTTCTGGAACGGTGCGTCGTCGCGCTGGCCACCAACCGCGGCCTGATGCTCATCGGCGAACCCGGCACCGCCAAAAGCTATCTTTCGGAACTCTTAGCGGCGGCCGTCAGCGGCGATTCCACCCTCACCATCCAAGGCAGCGCCGGCACCACCGACGACAACATCAAGTATTCGTGGAACTACGCCCTCCTCGTCGCCGAAGGCCCCACCCCCCGCGCCCTCGTACCGTCGCCGCTGCACCGCGGTCTTACAGAAGGTAAGATCGTCCGTTTCGAGGAAATCACCCGCTGCCCGGTTGAAATCCAAGACTCGCTCTTGTCGGTTCTTAGCGACCGCGTCCTGGCGATCCCCGAACTGCCCGGCGCCGACGCCTCGCTCTACGCCCGCCACGGTTTCAACGTCTTAGCGACCGCCAACACCCGCGACCGCGGCGTCAACGAAATGAGCGCCGCTCTGAAACGCCGTTTCAACTTCGAGACCGTGCCCCCCATCGCCGACTTACACCAGGAAATGGCCCTGGTGCAGCGCGAAACCGACCGCCTGCTGCTGCGGGCGGGGGTGCCGGTGCGGATGGGCGACGACCTGACGGAAATGCTGGCGACCACCTTCCGCGAACTGCGCGAAGGACGCACCGCCGACGGCCAGTCGGTGGAGGCGCCGTCGACCGCCATGAGCACGGCGGAAGCGGTGTCGACCGCCTACGCCGCCGCGCTGCACGCCTACTACTACGCCGACGGCCGGCTCGCCGCCGAACACGTCGCGCAGCACCTGGTGGGCACTGTCTTGAAGGATTCGCCCGAGGATCTGAAACGGCTGCGCCACTACTTCGAGCACGTCGTCCGCAAACGCCCCGCCGGCGCCTGGCCCGAATTCTACGCCGCCCGCGACCATCTCGAGTCGTGAGCGCATTATTCAGAAACCATTAAAGAATCGGCATAGTTTAAGACACGGGAGCCGATCTGAAATGACTGCTTCGGTGACGACGGCGTTGGTTTGTCTGACGGGGTTCATTGCGGCCGCCGACGCGCCCGGAATTAAGATCGACCGCGACCGCCTCACTCGACTGAAGACGGCCGCCATGCCGCCCATCGACCGGCCGGTTTCGTTCGATACGCCGACGGCCGACGCCATCGCCGCCGCGTTGGAAATCTTCCCGCCCGACAACCCATGGAACATCCCGATCGACGAGTGGCCGACGGCGCCGAATTCGACCGCGATGATCGCCGCCATCGGCCCGGCGAAACCGCTCCGCGGCAACACCGACATGGCGTACATCCTCGTCCCACCCGATCAGAAGAAAGTCGACGTCAAACTGACGGCCTACACCGGCGAATCGGACCCCGGCCCTTACCCCGTGCCGGCGGAGACGCCGATTGAAGGTTGGCCGGCCTCCTACCGCCGCGACCCCGCCCTCGCCGACCTCACCCTCGACGACGCGCAGCGCGGTCGGCCCAGCCTCGACGCCGACCGCCACGGCATCGTCGTCGACCCGGTGAACCGCAAACTCTACGAGTTCTACCGTCTGACCAAAACCGACGCCGGCTGGACCGCCGAGCAGGCGTCGATCTTCGATCTTACATCGAACGCGCTTCGTCCCGACGGTTGGACCAGCTCCGACGCCGCCGGTCTGCCGATCTTTCCCGCCGTCGTTCGGTACGACGAACTGAAACGAGGTAAGATCGAACACGCGCTGCGCGTGACGTTCTCCAAGACGCGAAAAGCCTACGTTCACCCCGCGACGCATTTCGCGAGCAAACATACGGATGAAAACCTGCCGCGCATGGGCGAACGCTTTCGTCTGAAGAAAAGCTTCGACACGTCGAAGTTTTCGCCGGAAGTACGGACGATCCTCGACGCCTTGAAGCGCTACGGCATGCTGAACGCCGACAACGGCATCGACTGGGCGCTGTCAATCGCGCCCGACGAACGCATTCCGGTCTTACACGAAGAACTACGAAAGGTGAAAGGCGGCGACTTTGAAGTGGTGGCGCCGCCGAAGGGTTACAAGCCGGCGCGGTGACGGCGGTTGGTGGAGGAAATCGTGGATCAACGACCCAAGGAATGGCGGCAGGCGATGTTGGCGCATCAGGCCGGTCGGCCGGCCGAGGCGGAAGCCCTGCTGCGCCGCCTATTGAAGGCGCACCCGAACGACGGCGACGCGCTGAACCAACTGGCCTTGCTGCTCGTTCAACAACGGCCCGCGGAGGCGCTGCCGCTTTTCCGTCAAGCGACCATGGCGGCGCCGAACCGTCCCGACTTCTGGATTAATTATGCGGAATCGTTGCGGCGGTCGGGCGCCGTCGACGACGCGGTGGCGGCCGGCCGACGGGCGGTGGGACTCGATCCGCGTCAAGCCAACGGTTGGTACAACCTCGGCTGCGCGTTGCGCGACGCCGAATTATTCGACGACGCGGTCTCGGCCTATCGGCAGGCGGTCGCGCTGAAGCCCGACTACGCCCGCGCGCATCACAACCTGGCGAACTTATTGCGGCGCGAGGGTAAGACGCCGGTCGCCGTCGAGCATTTCCGCAAAGCGGCCGCCGCCGACCCGAACTGGTGGGAGCCGCAGTACAATCTGGCCGCGACGCTGCTGGAGTCGGGCGACGCCGAGGCCGCTGTCGCCGCGCTCGAGAAGGTTCGGTCGCGCGTGCCGCCGACGGCGGAAGTCGATCCGGACTCGCTGATGGCCGACGTCCGTCTCAAGCAGGGTCTGATCGAAGAAGTGAAAGCCGCTACGCGAAGAGCGTGGACGCGCCGGCCGCCCGACGACCTGCAACGGCTGCGGTACGAACTGCTGACGCCGCCCATCCCGCCGGACGAAGACGCCGTCGATCGGCTGCGCGACCACGCCGCCGCAACGCTGCGCCGCTTCGGCGACGCGCCGCCGGTGTTCGACCTCGCGAAACTGCATTCGTCGGGCGCCGAGCCGCCGATGGCGTGGACTTACCACGGCCGCGACGACCGCCCGTTGAAGGAAGCGTACGCCCAGCTCTTCTTAGACCGTTTGAATCCGGTTCCGCTCGCGGACCGGGCGAAAGGTAAGACGCCGCACGTCGGTTTCGTCGTCACCAACGGCCACGAGGGTGTGTACGATCGCTGCCTGGGCGGATTGGCGGATCGGCTGGCCCGGCGCGGTCGGCTAAGAATCAGTCTTGTGAGTACGCGGGCCGGCCTCAACGTGATGAATTTCCTGCGGCCGACATTCGCGGGCGGCAAGATCATCGTTCCGGAACGGATCGATCAGGCGGCCGCGGCGCTGGCGGCGTCGGACGTCGACATCTTACACTATTGGGAGATCGGCACCGATTCGTTCAATTACTTCCTACCGTTTCTAAAGCCGGCGCCGTTGCAGTTCGCCGGCTGGGGCTGGCCTTCCACCGTCGGCCACGACCGCGTCGACGGCTACCTGGGTTCCGACCTGCTGGAGCCGGCCGACGGCGATTCACACTACACGGAACGGTTGGACCGCCTGCGGACGCTGCCGACGTGGTACGAACGGCCGCCCGCGCCGACCGGCGCCGTCGACCGCGCCGCCTTCGGTCTTACACCCGACGACCGCGTCGCCCTTTGCGCTCAAAACCTGCGCAAGCTGCAACCGTCGTTCGACCCGCTTCTCATGGATATCTTAGAGCGCGACGACCGCGCGCTGCTGCTTTTCCTCGCCGACGAACAACGCACCATCACCGAGCAGTTCAAGGCGCGACTGCTGCGATCGGCTTCGCCGACGGCCGCCGGCCGAATACGAATCGTCCCGCGTTTGCCACGCGAAGACTATTTGCGATTGGCGGCGACGGCCGACGTCCTGCTCGATCCGCCCGGCTACGGCGGCGGCGCCAACACGTCTTTCGACGCGGCGGCCGTCGCGACGCCGGTCGTCACCTGGGCGGGGACTTACCACCGCGGCCGCTGGCAGGCCGCCGTCAACCGCCGCCTGGGCGCAACGGAACTGAACGTCGACTCGGCGACGTCTTACGCCGAAACGATCGCCGCGATCCTCGCCGACCGCGACCGCCGCCGCGATCTCAGCGACCGAATCCGAACCCACGCCGTCGATTTGTTTGAAGATGAAGCCGCCGTTTCGGCGTACCAAGAGTTTTTTCTGAAGCAATGTGAAAAATAGCGGATTGGAAGCTTCAAGAGCTTTTCATTCCCGATCAAGCCAGTACCCGGGAAGCCGTCGATGATGAGCGACGGCGAGAATGAAGATGCGACCGTCTATCTCTTTGTACACGATACTGTACGGAAAGCGGCGGAATGTAAGACGTCGGTGCGCGTCCCTGTAAACACCGCCAATGCGTGGAAATCTACTCACCAATTCCGCTACTCGATGAAACTCGGCGATGAATCTTTCTGCGACCTTTTGAGACGCGCTCTTTGAATAGTGTTCCGCCGCGGATTGAAGGTCGGCGGCGGCGGCGCCGTGGATGTTGTAGATCACTGAATGGCGCGGCGAGCGCGAGCGATGGCTTCCTCGACCGTCATGGTGACGGCCGTGCCAGCCTCCAATTCAGCGATTCGACGATCAATTTCGTCCGCCCAGGCCGATTCCATGGCAGGGTCGTTGGTCAAACTGGTCAGCAGGCGCTCGGCGATCTGTACTTTCTCTTCGGGGGTCAGCAGCATTGCCTGCTTTTCGATTTCGATAGCATTCGGCCGCATTTTCTTCTCCCTTGGTATCAGGTGGAATCATCTACAAGCGGCACGGCGATTCGTGGTCGCGCCGAACCGTTCCCCGATTTACATTGTAGTATCGACGATCTCATTCGCCTTGCGCAGCCAGTAGCTGAACGTCGGGGCGGGGACGGCTTGGCGGGTTTCCTCGCGCTGCAGATTCATGAGTTGCGGCCGGCGGACGCCCGGCAGCCAGCCGATCTCAAACAGTTCTTCGCAGCCGGACGTGAACTCCATCATTCCCAAGAGCCGCCCGTGACGCAGATCGATCATCGCGACTCCGCAGAGCAGTTCCTTGCACCGCTCCTGCACCGGCAGGCCGCCGAAGATGTGTTTTTCGCGGATCTTACACATGCCGACGAAGGCGATCGAACCGACGAGACACAACCCGCGCAGGTAGGCGGGAAGCGCGAAGACGACGTCGCGCCGACCGTCGGCCGGGTCGACGATGACGAGTTCCCCTCGACCGCTGTCCAGCACGTACAAGCGCCCTTCATGCAGGCGGGGAGAATGGGGCATGGCGAGGCCGCGCGAGACGACTTGGTTCGTGCGGACGTCGATGACGACGCCGCCGGTCGCCTTGCCGTCGCGCCAGCCGCCGACGACGTCGGTTTCGCCCAGGCAGGTGACGTACGCGGGCTTGCCGTCCTGCATGCACAGGCCGTTCAAATGACACCGATCCTCCGGCACGATCTCACTAAGGAACGGCGGCTTCCAGACGGGAATGAAACTGTACTCGGCGGACGGCCGGGCCAGGCAGCAGAAACGGGTGTTGGCGAACCACAGGCCGTCGTCGCCGAAGGCGGCGTCGTGGATGTTGAGATCGCCGGTGTAATGACTGACGCGCGGCAGAAAGAGGCCGTCGTAGACGGTGCGGCGGTCGGGGAAGAAGTCGGGGGCGAGCAGCGGGGCGTCGGCGAACTGAACGATTTCATGCCGGGTGGCCAGCGCGAGGCGGGTCGGGGCGCCGCCCGCGGCCGGCCGGATCGCCAAACCCATCGGCTTGTCGAACTGCCGCATAAGGACGGTGACCTGCCGGCCGTCCCACCCGACCGCCACGACCTTGCCGGCCTGGTAGGTGGTCGCCAGCAGACTGCCGGAGGCCCCCGCCAACCATTGGGCGAAGGCGTCGTCGATCCGAACGGCGATGGGCGAATCGTTCATCTTAGCTCTACTTTCCAGTAAGATACGTGGATCGGTGGATACTTACCATCGATTCAGATCGTCGTTTCAAGACGATTTCGGAAACACCACCCGTTGGACGCGGTAGTTGTTGGTGTCGACGACGTAGACGCGGCCGTCGGCGTCGACCGCCAGTCCCCAGGGGTTCCACAACTGACCGGGGCCGCGGCCGGGGGTTCCCCAGGCGCCGAGCGGTTCGCCGGTCTTCGTGAACCGTTGCACCCGGTGGTTGCCGTACTCGACGACGTACAAGGTGCCGTCGGGGGCGGCCGCCGCGTCGTAGGGGAAATCGAGTTCGCCGAGACCGGCGCCCGGCCGGCCGATGATCCGCACGAGGTTTCCGTCGACGTCGAAGACCTGCACGCGGTGGTTGCAGGCGTCGACGGCGTACAAAAGTTGGTCGGCGTCGAAGAACAGACTGCGGATGCGCTGGAAACGGCCCGGCTCGACGCCCCGGCCGCCCCAGCGGCGTACG
>JBOFFD010000694.1:0-5618 GCA_051648425.1 Planctomycetia bacterium | reverse complement strand
GATTCAACGTGGATTCACGGAAGCCAAGACCCCGCAGGGCCACATCGGGATCAAGGTGTGGGTGAACACCGGCTTCTACGATCAGGAGGAACCCGATGCCGCCATTAATGCCCAGACGGGTAAAGTTCCGCAAAAGTCAAAGAGGAAGAGTAAGAGGTGAGGCGCAGCGCGGGAACTACGTCGCGTACGGCGACTGGGGCCTTCAAGCGTTGGAACCTGGCTGGCTGAGCGCCGCCGGCATCGAAGCCGGCCGCGTCTCGTGCAGCCAGTACGTCCGCGGCGAAGGCAAGCTCTTCGTCCGCGTCTTTCCGCACAAGTCCGTAACCTCGATCCCGCTCGAAACTCGAATGGGTAAGGGCAAGGGCGAACCGAAGTACTGGTGCGCGGTCGTCAAGCCGGGCACGATTCTCTTTGAAGTGGCCGGCCTGCCGCGCGAAACGGCGGTCGAATGCTTCAACCGCGTGTCCCACAAGCTGCCCTTCCGCTGCCGTCTCGTCGGCCGTCGGCCGCAGTACTGAGTGTTCGGAGTCGTTTCGATGAAGATGCAGGACTTGAACCCGCTGAGCGACGAACAGCTCGCCGATTCCTTGAAGGACGTCGGCAAGCGGCTTTTCCGCCTTCGTTTCCAGGCGGCCACGGAAAAACTGGAGAAGCCGACCGAACTGGCGGCCCTCCGCAAGGACATCGCCCGCATCAAGACGTTGCAGCGTCGGCGGGAACTCGACAAGACCACCAGCACGACCTGAAGAAGTAGACCAGCGGTATGACCAACGAAAACGAACCGGTCGGGACGGCCCCCGCCGAAGACGACGCCGACCGCAACACGCGGAAGGTCACCATCGGCCGCGTCAAAAGCGCGAGCATGCAGAAGACCTGCGTGGTCGACGTGCCCCGGCTCGTCCGCCACCCCAAGTACGGCAAGTACCTTCATCGCCGGACGGTCTGCTACGTCCACGACGAAACGAACACCGCCAAGGTGGGCGACCAGGTCGAAATCATGGAAACCCGGCCGTTGTCGAAGCTGAAGCGCTGGCGGCTCGTCCGCGTCGTCGCCGGCGCGGCGAAGGCGGGCGCCGCTGCGGAAGTCCCGGCTGAACCTGCAAACTGAGGCACGTCCGACGTCGTCGGCGGCCTACTGTCACGAGAGTGGATCATGATTCAGCAAGAGACGTTCCTCGACGTCGCCGACAACACCGGCGCCAAACTGTGCAAGTGCATCAAGGTGCTCGGCGGTGCCCGTCGGCGCTACGCCGGCATCGGCGACGTCGTCATCTGCAGCGTCCGCAAGGCGTTGCCCGGCAGTGACGTCAAGGTGGGCGATGTCATCCGCGCCGTCGTCGTCCGTACGAAACGGGCCCAGCGCCGCAACGACGGCAGCTACGTCCGCTTCGACCGCAACGCCCTCGTGCTGATCGACGCCGACCGCAATCCGAAGGGCACCCGCATCTTCGGCGCCGTCGCCCGCGAACTGCGCGAAAAGAACTTTACGAAGATCGTCACGCTCGCCCCGGAGGTCGTCTGACATGTTGATTAAGAAAGGCGATCTCGTCGAGGTGGTGGCCGGCGACGACCGCAGCCGCGGCGGCGAACGGACCGTCGGCAAGGTGCTGCGGGTGATGCGCGACGACAATAAGCTGGTCGTCGAAGGCGTCAATAAGGTCTTCAAGCTGATCCGCCCCAGCCAGCGCAACCCCAAAGGCGGTCGGCTCTCGAAAGAGATGCCGATCAACGCCTCCAACGTGTTGCTGTACAACGCCGAGCTTGGTCGCGGCGTACGGGTCGGCGTGAAGGTCAACGAAAACGGCGACAAGGTGCGGATCTGTCGCAAGACCGGCAAGGAAATGGGCGTGCTTCGTCGCGCCAAGGCGTCGGGCGGTTCGACGAGCAACTAACGCGGCGGCGCGACGCCCTCGGCGGCCGACGCCGATCGTCGCGGCAATGAGCAGGATTTGGTCATGGCCAGGTTGATGGAACGGTACAAAACGGACATCGTCCCCCGGATGCGCGAAAAGTGCGGCCGGACGAACGTCTTGTCGCTGCCGCGGCTCGAAAAGATCGTCCTCAGCATGGGCATGGGCCGTGCCGCCACCCAGGGCGAAAAGGCGAAGATCGACGAAGCGGTGAAGCAGCTCACCATGATCTGCGGCCAGCGTCCGGTCGTCACGACGGCCAAGACCTCGGTCGCCGCCTTTCGTCTTCGGGAGGGGATGAAGATCGGCGCGAAGGTCACGCTGCGCGGCTCGCGGATGTACGAATTCCTCGACCGCCTGGTGACGATCGCCCTGCCCCGCGTCCGCGACTTCCGCGGCGTCAACACGAAAAGCTTCGACGGCCACGGCAACTACAGCCTGGGCGTCACCGAGCAGTCGATCTTCCCTGAGATCGACGCCGACAAATTGCAGTTTTCCCAGGGGATGAACATCACGTTCGTGGTTCGCAACGCCAGCGACGAAGAGTCGCTGGAACTGCTCCGCGAATTCGGCGTTCCGTTCCGCACGACGTAACCGATAAACCGCCGCTTAGGTCGGCGCCAGGGGATGACGTTCGATGGCCAGTACGGCTAAGATCATCAAGGCTCAACAGAAGCCGAAGTTTTCGTCGCGGATCGTCCGCCGCTGCCGGCTGTGCGGCCGGCCCCGCGCGGTCTACCGCAAGTTCGGCGTCTGCCGCATCTGTTTCCGCAACATGGCCCTGGAAGGTCTGATTCCGGGCGTCCGCAAAGCGAGTTGGTGAACCGACCATGATGACCGACCCTATCGCGGACATGTTGACCCGCGTCCGCAACGCCGTCGCAATCGACGCCCCGCTGGTCGACATGCCGTATTCGCGCATCAAGCGCGAAATCGCTCGCGTGCTGACCGAAGAAGGCTTCTTCGTCCAGTACGAAGTGATTGAAGGGCAGCCGCAGGCCACCCTTCGCATTCAGATCAAGTACGGCCCGGACGGCGAGCGCATCATCCGCAAGGTGAAGCGCGTCAGCAAGCCCGGCTGCCGGGTCTATCGGAAATCGACGGAATTGCGTCCAGTGTTGGGCGGCCTCGGGATCGCCGTTCTGAGTACGAACGCCGGTGTGATGAGCGATCGTCAGGCCCGCGTCCGGAAGGTCGGCGGCGAAGTTCTCGGCGAACTGTACTAAGGGTTCTTCTCCATGTCGCGCATTGGACAAAAACCGGTGGCCGTACCGGCCGGCGTCAAGATTCAAGTGACCGGACAGACCGTCAAAGCCGAAGGCCCCAAGGGGTCGTTGGCGATTGAGGTCGATCCGCTCGTCACCATTGAGGCGTCCGACGGCTCGATCGTCTGCCGTCGCGACGGCGACGAACGCAAGGCGAAGTCGCTGCACGGCCTCTACCGCAACTTGATCAAGAACATGATCGAGGGCGTTCACAAGGGGTTCGAGCGGAAGCTTGAAATCGTCGGCGTCGGCTACAACGCCGTCCTCAGCGGAACGACGTTGTCCCTGACCGTCGGTTTCAGCCAACCGCAGAAGCTGACCGTGCCCGCCGGCGTCAAGATCACCCTGCCCGACGTCACGCACATCGTGGTGTCCGGCAGCGACAAGCAAAAGGTGGGGCAGTTCGCGGCGGAAATCCGCCAAGTGCGTAAGCCGGAACCATACAAAGGCACCGGCATCAGGTACGACGGCGAACAGGTTCGCCGCAAGGCCGGCAAGGCGATGGGCAGCGGCAGTTGATTCGCGCGTCTTTCGACGGCGGTTGATCGGCGAACTGGAAAGGTCGGAGTTAGGCAATGGGTCTTCAGCAAACCATCAACCGTCAGCGTCTGCGGCGCTCGAACCATGTGCGGCGCCGTCTTCGCGGCACGACCGAGCGCCCGCGGTTGACGGTTTTCCGCAGCGGCCGTCATATCTCGGCCCAGATCATCGACGACGAACGCGGCGTGACGCTGGCGTCGGCGTCGACGCAGCAGAAGGAAGTCGCCGACGGCCTCGACGGAACGGCGAACACCGAGGCGGCCAAGCGGGTCGGCGCTGCGTTGGCCGAACGGGCGTTGGCGGCGGGTGTCACGATGGTGGCTTTCGACCGTGGTCATTATAAGTATCACGGTCGGATCGCGGCGTTGGCCGACGCCGCCCGTGAAAAGGGCCTTAAGTTTTAACGACGCGCTGCGGCCGCACGCTGCGGCCGCCCGATCCGTCCCGGCACCGAACTGTTTGAGCGAGGTTTGAGTCAACGTGGCACAAGATCGACGAGGCAAGCCGGGCGGTCCCGGACAGGGTCGCGATGGACGCCGGGATTCCGATTCGGCCGAGACCGTGGTGCAGATCAAGCGTTGCTCCGCCGTCGTGAAGGGCGGCCGCCGGTTTAGCTTCAACGCGCTGGTGGTCATCGGCGACAAGCGGGGCCAGGTCGCCGTCGGTTACGGCAAGGCGAAGGAAGTTCCGCCGGCCGTCGACAAGGCCGTGAAGAACGCGCAGAAGCAGATGCTTCGCGTTCCCATGCGCGGCACGACGATTCCGCACCGGGTCATTGGCAAGTTCGGGGCCGCCAAAGTTCTGCTGATGCCGGCCTCGGCCGGTACCGGCGTCATCGCTGGACGTGGCGTTCGCGACGTGCTGGTTGCGGCGGGCGTCGCCGACGTGCTCTCGAAGGCGTTCGGGTCCAACAACCCCATCAACGTGGTCAAGGCGACGCTCGAAGCTCTTCGTCAGCTCCGGTCGCGCGAACAGGTCGCTGAAATGCGCGGAGTGGCGATCTAATGGATCTTCAAGAAGTCAACATCGGCATCCACACGCACCGCGGCAAGAAGCGCATCGGCCGCGGTCCCGGCAGCAAGCGCGGCCGCACCGCCACCCGCGGCGGCAAGGGCCAAACGGCCCGTTCCGGCGACCTGCCCCGCCTTCTCAAAGAAGGCGGTCAGATGCAGCTCTTCCGCCGCATCGCCAAGCGCGGCTTCACCAACAAGTGGCGTCTCACCTTCGCCGTGGTCAACGTCGTCGACCTCGACAACTACGACGACGGCGCGGTCGTCACCCCGGACATCCTGAAGGAAACCGGCCTCGCCAAGCATCCGCACGACCGAGTGAAGATCCTCGGCGACGGCGAATTGACGAAGCGTTTCGTGGTCCATGCCCACGCCTTCAGCGCCGCGGCGAAGGAAAAGATCGAAAAGGCCGGCGGTGAATGCATCATCGTCGCCACGGCGCATGTCGGACCGAAAATCCGCAACAAGATGCGTCCCCGCAAACCTAAGAACAGCGATTAATAAGACCGTCGCCCGCGGCCGCCGAGTCGAAGACGCCGCCGCCGTGCCGCCGGTGCCGCTAAACTCTAAAGGACCGCATGGATGGACAAGCTTTTTACGGTCTTCAAGATTCCCGAACTCCGCAATAAGATTCTGTTCACCCTCGGACTCCTGGCGATCTACCGACTCGGGTTCTATGTTCCCCTGCCCTTCGTCGACCAAGCCGGTCTCCGGAGCTGGGCAGACCAATCGCTCAGCGACGATTGGAACCGCGTGCTCAGCCACGTCGGCATGTTCAGCGGCACCGATATCGGCACCAGCACCATCTTCGGCCTCGGCATCATGCCGTACATCTCGGCCTCCATCATCTTCCAACTGCTCGCCAGCGTCGTCCCGACGTTGGAAAAGCTGCA
>JBOFFD010000693.1:0-6716 GCA_051648425.1 Planctomycetia bacterium | reverse complement strand
GGGTCGACGCGGGCGAGGGTGTTTTTCAGGGCCAACATCAGCCGGGCGGTTTCGCCGCCGGAAGCCGTCTTCGCCAACGGCCGCAATTCTTCGCCGGGGTTCGCCGAGACGAGGAACTCGACCCGCTCCAGACCGTCGGCATCGAACGCAACGAGCGTTCCCGCGGCGTCGGGCAGACCATCGGCCGCCGGCGCGACTTGGAAGTCGACCGCGAAGCGCGCCCCGGCCATCCTTAGGCCGGCCAGTTCTTTTTCGACGTTCCGCGCCAGTTTGGCGGCCGCCGACCGTCGCGCCGCCGACAGCGTCCGGCCGGCCGCGGCGGTCCGCTCGCGCCACTCCGCTTCCTCGGCCGCCGACGCCGCCGACCGTTCCCCGGCCTGCTGTGCGTCGTCGAGGTCGCGGCGGGCCTGCTCGCCGAAGGCGACCACCGCCGCCAACGTGTCGCCGTACTTCCTTTTGAGTTGGTGCATCAGCGCCAGTCGGTCGTCAACCGCCTCCAACCGTTCGGGATTGAACTCGAGGGAATCAAGCGTCGACCGCACCTCGGCGGCGACGTCGCCCAGCAGTGACGCGACGGCCGCCAATCGTTCCACCGTCGCCGCTTGCGCATCGTCAAGACCGGCCGCCTCACCCAACAAGCGAGCCGCCCGTCCGATCGACTCCGTCGCCGACCCGCCGGCGCCGCCCTCCCCCTCGCCGTCCAACCACTCCAACACCTGACGGCCGAGCACCGCCAGCCGTTCGTTGTTCGCCAGGCGGCCGCGCTCCGACCGCAGCCGTGGTTCCTCGTCGACTTCGACGCCGGCCGATTCAATTTCGTCGACCTGATGCCGCAGCAGATCAAGCCGGCGGGCGGTCGCGCGCTCGGCTTCAGCGCACTGCCGGCGACGCCGCCTTACTTCGACCAAATTCGAGTAGGCGGCGCGGTAGGCGCAACGCTCGGCGTCGACCCCGGCGAACCGGTCCAAGAGCGGCAGGTGCCGTCGCGGCTGATACAGGGAAAGGTGTTCCGACTGCCCGTGGACGTCGACCAACCCCTCGCCGATCTCCTTCATCACCGCCACCGCCACCGATCGACCGTTGACGCGGGCGACCGAACGCCCCACACGGCGGATTTCGCGGGCCAGCGTGACGGTTTCGGCTGCGTCGTCGTCGAGCAGTTGCTCGCGTTCCAGAATCGGTTGAATCGTTTCGCGCACGGCCTCGTCGAGGGTGAACACCCCTTCGACGACGGCCGTCTGTTCGCCGGTGCGGACGGCGGCCGCGTCGACCCGGCCGCCCAGCAGCGCTTCCAAGGCGTCGACCAAGAGCGATTTGCCGGCGCCGGTCTCCCCCGTGAAGACCACCAACCCCGGCCCGACGGCCAAATCGAGCGCGTCGACGACGGCGAACGATCGAATCCGCAGCTCGGACAACATGGCGACGGCCCGTTGGGGAAGAGACGGTTTTCGTCGGACGGTGGTTCCGGCTTTGCGGCCGAGTCCACTATTCCGTTCACTGTATACAAGTTTATCGTACCAGACTATTGTCCACTAAAAAAGAGCAAACGACTTTTCTTTTGAGCTTCCGACTGCAACGGAGCCGCTTCAGTCCGTTGGGTTGACGGCCGCGCGGCGTTCGCGCAGCATCGCTTCCAGCGCCGTCCGCCGCTCCGGTTCCGAGGTCGCCCGGTCGGTCTTTTCGCCGGGGTCGGCATTCAGGTCGTACAGTTCAACCCGCTGCAGCGCGGCGTCGGCAAGCAGCTTCCAGCCGTCGGCGACCACGGCGGCGGTGAGCGGCCGATCGAGCGTTTTGTCGTACTGCCAGTAGAGCGGCGTCGGTCGCGCGAACGGCTTGCCGAACAGCAACGGGCCGACGTCGGCGCCGTCGAACGGCGTCTTTTCCGGCATCGGCACGCCGGCCAGCGTGCAAAAGGTGGGCAACAGGTCGAGGTTCGACACCGGTACGTCGCAACGGCCGGCGGGCGCGATCTTACCTTTCCACCGCACAATCCCCGGCACCCGGCTGCCGCCTTCGTACAGGTGCAGTTTCATTCCGCGCAGGCCGCCCGGCGACCCGTGCGTACGGCTCGCCTTCTTATACCGTTTCAGCGTCTCCGGGCCGTTGTCGCTGGTGAAGTAGTACAGCGTTTGCTCCGCCGGGCGGCGGCGGTCGATCGCCGCCGTCAATCGGCCGACTTCGGCGTCGAGCATCGTCACGCTGCCGTAGTACGTTTGTTTCGTATCCTCGTAGTCGGCGTACAGCGCGCGGTAAGACTCCGGCGTCGCAACGATTTCGTGCGGCGCGTGGAACCAGACGAACAGTACGAACGGCTTGTCGCCGACGGTCTCAAGCCACCGCAACGCTTCATCGGCGATCAACGTCGACGACCAACCTTCCAGCGGCCCGACCGTCTTACCATTGCGGATGAAGTTGACGGGATCTTTATGGGAGGGCGCCGCGTTGTTCTGCGTTGAAAACCAGTGGTCGAAACCGAAGTCGGCGGGGGTCGGTTCGGAACCGTCCATCTTACTGTTCAGATGCCATTTGCCGACGTGGGCGGTCGCATAGCCCGCGTTCTTAAGAAGTCGGGCGGTCGACGGCGCCGACTTCGGCACGAAGATACCGGAGTTTTCGGGAATCCAATCGCGGATGCCGTTGCGATACGGATGCTGCCCGGTGAGCATGCCGGCTCGCGACGGCGAACAAACCGGCGCCGCCGAGTAGCAGCGGGTGAGCGTCAACCCTTCCGCCGCCATCTTATCGAGATTGGGCGTCTTAATGATGGGGTTGCCGTAGCAGCCGAGGTCGCCGTAGCCGAGGTCGTCGGCCAGTAAAACCACGAAGTTCGGTTTCGAATCCGCCGCGTTCAATTCACCGGCGGCCAGGAAAAACAGCGCGGCCGCGCCGCAAAGCCAACGTCCCGTTGAACCGAGCATTCTTCGTGCCTCCCGCTTTGTTGGAGAATCTCGCTGCGAAAGTCGTTTTACAAAGGAATGAGCCGACGGAAGCCGTGGGCGAGGACGACCGGGATCAGGGCGAGGTTGCGAAGACACGCGGTCGTCGGCGAATAGTGCGGGACCGTGACTTTTTCCTCACTGGACCGTGTTCGGAGCAAAGCGGCGGCGAGGGCGCGGAGGTGCGCGGGGCCGAACGGACCGTCGTGCAGGCGAGCGACGAGATCGGCCGGCAGGGCCGCCGCGCCATGGCGGGCGCCGAGCCAGGCGCCGACGATGGCGGCGATGGAATCGGCGTCGCCCCCGGCGCTTGCCGCCTCGGAAAGCGCCGGGGCGGGGTCGTCGCCGAACCGCAGGAAGAGGAAGGTGGCGAACGGGACGGTGTGGATGATGAAGCCGGACGTCCCGCAGACGCCGGCGGCCTGGGCGGTCGACGCGCCCTCGACAGCCATTTCGGCGGCCCGGTCGATCGCCGCCGCCAGTTGCGGGTCGGCGACGACCTGTCGGGCGGCCGCTTGGCATTTGGCGGGCGAGGCGGCCGGCGACGCGACGACGGCGGCGGCAAGCTCCGCGACGTACAGCGCGCCTTCGACGGCCCGTGGGTCGGTGTGGGTCGATTCGGCCAGCGCCCGGCCGAAAGCGGCTCGCTGGTCGGACTGGTCGTGGAAAAAGACCCCGACGACCGCCGCTCGCATCGCCGCGCCGTTGCCGGCCGACCGCACGCCGCTGCGGCGAAAACCCAGGCCGATGCGGACGCACGCCTTAATGGTGGCCAGGCCGACGCCGAACGGCAGCCGCAGGAACCAGCCGAACAGCGAGCACCGAAAAGCCGCCGCGCAGCGGTCGGCGTCGTGCGGGTGTCGTACCAGCGACTGCGCCACGAGGGCGGCTTGTTCCGTGTCGTCCGAGACGAACCCCGTGCGACCGAACAACCGATACCGCTCCATACGGCCGAACCGTCGGGCGATCGCTGCGGGCGTCATTCCTTCGCACGGCAGGCCGAGGGCGTCGCCGACCGCCGTCCCCAGCAAAACGCCGGCCAAGTGGTCGCCCAGATCGGTTTCATTCATTGATGGCGGCACGTGGGCGCATTTCATTCCAGCGGTTCAATCGACGTGACGGACGACCGCCGTCGTCGAAAGATACCGCTGGGCCGGTGTTCCGGTTTCAGCCGTTCGATCGGACGCTACAGACGGCGGCTCGATTCCACGGGGGGACGGGGCATGGCGGCGATGCGGCGTCGGCGTTCGTGGGCCGAGCGAGCGGCGTCGAACGTGGAGGCCCACTGAATCCGCAGAAACCCACCGACGACGCCGGCCGCACCCAGCAACAGGCCGACGCCGATCGTCGCCAAATCGTTCCCGGCGGCGCTCACCGCCCCGCCGCCGACGAGTAGACCAATTCCCATCAGCAAGACGCCGGCGAACGCGGTCGGTTCGCCGCGCTCGCCGGTCCATTCGACGACCTTGAACCGCTCGCGAGCGGCTTCCCAGTTCCGGTCCATCGCTTCGAGTTCGTCGACCTGCGCCGAAGTCAATCCGGGTGGCGCCGGCGGTTCCGCCGTCGGCTCAACGACCCCCGCCGCTTGCGAAACCGGTTCGACGACCGCAGGTTCCTCGTACAACCGCAACACGGCTTCGGCCTCGGACCGATCGACCAGATGCCACTGGCCGCAGTTCGGACAAACGACGGTGAACACCGTCTCGCCGACTTCCAAAGGAGTGTTGCATTGAAGGCAGGCGTGCATCATTTCAATTCCTGTTGAATCGCCGCCGCCGCGAGTAAGATGAAGTTCATGATGGCGAGGACGGCCAAAGCGAAGAAGACGAACCAGAAAAAGACGCCGAATATCAACCGACGATTGAATCCTCGTCGCTTATTACGTCGGCATGGATGTAAATCAGCTGCGGCTGCCAAAGGGCACGGCGTGCGGGCCGTCGCGATACGACTTACATCCATGCCGACGTAATATGTTGATGCTCTCTATGGTAAGCGTATTGTTCCATCATGAACTTGATCCGGCGCAGATACGCCTTCGCCGCATCCTGGTCGCCGGGCTGTGTGTGGAGTTCGACTTCGATGTTGAAATTGGCGAAACCCGGAAGATGCTCGATCGCCGCCGTCCCTTTCACGATGTGCGACATCAGGGGAAAAGCAATGTCGATGGACTTCTGGTGGTAGTACCACCAATGCCCCCCCAACGACTTTAGTTTTTCCATATTGTAAAGTACGCCGTCATCTTCGCCGACGCCACTGTTAGCAATGACGTGTACTTCGCCGTCTTTGTGGTAGACGACCTTCGTATCGCAGCCGCGAACATCGATCGTCATTCTCGTTCCGCCGCCGACGATCGTCTCGGCAGCCCATTCCGCCATATAGTAGTCTTCACTGGTTCGCACGAAGGATCTGAAGGCCTCTTCACCGCCGTGGGCGCTCGGTTCCAAGAGTCGTTGTTCTTGGCGGCGACGGTACAGAAATTCCTCCCGATCGCTTTCAAAACTCCCCGCCCACCGAATGCGTCGCACCCCGACCAAATAGGCGTACAAAGAGAAGAGAATTCCAACCGACGACCAAGGATCATCCATGTTGAACAGCGATGAAACCAGGGCGGCGCCGGCCAGCCACCATATCGTGTAGCCGATCGACCTCGTCGGCTCGCGCGGCGTCGCGGTCCATTCCGGCGCGAGGTGCGACTGCCGCTTGGCCTCCCATTCGCGCTCGAGGATGTCGATTTCGCCGGTCGGGGCGTACGGCTTTGTCACGTCCATCGTTCCTTCCCATGTTCCAAGGTTCGATTCGATCGCACGTCGATGCGATTCAAGATACCAGCCGCCGCCGTCCGCGACACGGGCCGTCGCGACGTCGGACCCGCCGTCCCGGCGATTCTCGTCAATCCGTTCCACCGACTGCGCACCGGCCCCTACAATTCGCCTGTAAGCCAAATGGGAGGGCACCGAATGCCGGCCGGCCGATCTTCGACTTCTTCCGCGGATTCAACCCGCAACAACGCCGGAGCTGCGCCGGCCGAACGACCGCAGCCGACCACCCTCGCCGAGTTGCGCCGCACCGGGTGGGTCTCGAAAAGCGTCAAGGACGAAATCCGCGAGAACTTCACGCGAATGCTGGCCGCCGGCGAGCCGCTCTTTCCCGGCATCGTCGGCTACGACGACACCGTCATCCCCGAAGTCAGCATCGCCCTGTTGTCGGGCCACGATATGCTGTTCCTCGGCGAAAAAGGGCAAGGTAAAAGCCGCCTCATGCGGATGCTGACCCGCTTTCTCGACCCGTTCACGCCATACCTCGACCACCCGTCGCTGACGTTACACGAAGACCCGTACCACCCCATCACCGGCGCGGGGAAGCGGTACGTCGCCGAGACCGCCCCCGAAGAGGTGCGCGTGGCGTGGTGGCCGCGCGAGGAACGGTACGCCGAGCGTTTGGCGCCCGGGACGAAGTTCGCCGACCTCATCGGTGAAATCGACCCCGCCAAGTTAGCGGGCGGCGTCAGCATGAGCACCGAGGAAGCGTTGCACTTCGGTCTTATTCCACGCTTGCACCGCGGCGTCTTCGCCATGAACGAAATCCCCGAACTCGACGAACTGGTACAGGTCGGCCTCTTTAACATTCTGGAGGAACGCGACGTTCAGATTCGCGGCTTCCCCGTCAAGTTCGACGTCGACGTGCTGATCTTATTCTCCGCCAACCCCGCCACGTTCAACCGCTCCGGGAAAGTCATTCCGCAACTGAAAGACCGCATCGGCTCGCTCATTCAGACGCACT
>JBOFFD010000692.1:0-2100 GCA_051648425.1 Planctomycetia bacterium | reverse complement strand
GGCAGCGCCGCGGGTGTTGGCGGCGGTGCGGAACGCGGCGCCGGCGACGCCGGGCCGGCGGAAAACGCCCAGCGCCGCCGCGTCCCAAACTGCCCGTCCAACTGATCTTTCAACAGGACTGACAGAATCGAACGGCCCTGGGTCGGCCCGATGGAGGTCGAGGGTGTTGGATTGGTGGCGGCGCGGTGGTGGTGGCAATACCGCCGAACCGGACGTTGTTGTCGACGACGGCGGCTAAAATGTTTTTCAGAACTGCAATCGCGCGCTCCGCGACTTGCGGGAGGACGCCGTCGATTTCCAGGCGACCAAGTCGGCGGATGCCCCACCCGCCGCATCTGACTTGCCGGGCCTGCAGGCTTTCGGCGACGTGCGGCTCACCGTGCCGGCTCGTTTTGCCTTTCCATGAGAGGAATCGTTGGATGGGTCGGTCGTCACGAGGAGTTGGCCTGCTCGCGGTTGAAACCAGGCTTCTTCGCGAGCTGCGCGACTGGCTCGCCTGCGGTTGCGCGCGCCAAGAGACCATCAAACAACTTCGGCAGCTTGGATTGTCCAGCAAGGCGATGGTCGTGATTCAGGGGGCGTTGCGCGATTCCGAACCGAGAGTCCGAGAGGCGGCTTGCCTTGCGTTGGAATACCTTGAGGAATTCGTGGTGGTATTCGACCTACGGCCGATGCTTCACGACCCCGACTCCATGGTCGCCGTGCGAGCCGCCGACGCACTGGAAAGTTACGGCGTACCAGCCGCCGCGCTCATACCGCGGCTTCGGGAAATCCTGAGCCAGCCCGAAGGCGTGTTTCCGCGGGGTAAAGACCGGATCCAGCCGCCGTGCAAGCATCTCCAAATGCCGAATGCCCGTTATCACGCCGCTCGGATTTTGGGCTACCTCGACAAAGAGGCTGCACCCGCTCGGGAAGAACTCCGAGCGGCATTGAAAAGCTGCTCGGCGATCGTCCGATCCGTGGCGGCGAAGGCGTTGGCCGGGATCGGAGAATCGCCAGAAGTCTATTTGCCTCCTCTGCGCCGAGCGCTGGGCGACGTCGAAATCCAGTCTTCTCGGGAGCGATTTTGGGCGGCGGAAGCCTTGGTCGAGTTGGGTGAACCGCCTGCATCGGTGGTCGCGGTGTTGGCGGAACTGGCTGGCGATGAAGACTGGGGGGCCGTTTCGTGGTCCATCAATTTCCTAGGTAAACTCGGCCCTGCCGCGGCGGGTGCGGCGCCGTCGTTGCGGGCGGTCCAAGCATCCGGAAGCGACGCCGTCGCCAAGTTGGCCGCGGCCGCTCTTCTGCAGATTGACGCCCCTGAAGAGTGACGTCCGACCAGCCGAACGAACTTTTCTTCGCCGGTTGTTCGTATGATTGAGACGGCGTTTCTTAGACAAGATTCCGGTTGTTGTTCGACGGCCTGTCGAACGGTCGTGGACCCTTTTGGAGACGTGCGATGCATCGCAACCCGGTCGGTTGGTTCGAGATCTACGTGCAGGACATGGCTCGCGCGAAGAAGTTCTACGAGGCGGTGTTGCGGGTCGACCTGTCGGCCCTGGAAGCGCCGCCGGAGGCGCAGATCGAGATGTTGGCGTTTCCGATGGAGATGAACGTTCCGGGATCGGCCGGGGCGCTCGTGAAGATGGAAGGCTTCCCGTCGGGCGGCAACAGCGTGATGGTCTATTTCCATTGCGCCGACTGCGCGGTCGAAGCCGGGCGAGTCGAAGCGGCGGGCGGGCGCGTCCAACAGGAAAAAATGTCGATCGGCGCGTATGGCTTCTGCGCGATGGCCCTCGACAGCGAAGGCAACATGTTCGGACTGCATTCGATGGCGTAAGACGGTTCGTCGTGGTCTACGATGAAACGTGACTAAGGCGCGTTGAGAAATGCTTGACGGGCGGACCGGGAGGTCCGCCCTACGTGCGTGTGTACGCGCGGTTCTTAATGAACGACGCCCATCAGCCAGGCCATGAGGGCTTTCTGGGCGTGCAGGCGGTTGCCGGCCTGCTGGAAGACGACGCTCTGCGGGCCGTCGATCACCTCGGCCGACACCTCTTCGCCGCGGTGCGCCGGCAGGCAGTGCAGGAACCGGGCGCCGGGTTTCGCGGCGGCCATCAG
>JBOFFD010000691.1:0-6631 GCA_051648425.1 Planctomycetia bacterium | reverse complement strand
GACGTTGCGGCTTTCGCCGTGGCCGCGGAAGTCGAACGTGACGACCGCGATGCCGTCGTCGTACAGTTGTTTGGCGAACGGAAACCAGTCGCGCTGCGACCGGCCGCGAGAGTGCAGGAGCATGACGACGGGGGTGTCGCGACTGGCTTCCTTCGGCGACCAATAGGTGACGCCGAGGAAGACGCCGTCGCTGGTCAAAAGCGTTTTCGATTCGCTGCCGTCGAGGTAGTCGGCGACGTCTTCGGTCGCGGGGTCGGCGGGGGCGGGGGCCGCCGGTTTGGCAACCGCCGGTTTGGCGGCCGCTTTCGCCGCCGGCTGCGCCCAAACGGCCGCCGTGGGCAGCAGAAGTCCTGCGACCGTCGCCGCGACCAGCCAACCGCCCGTCCTCGGCGCCGTACTCGCTCTGTCAATCCGCCCGCTGGCTTGCACCATCGCCGTCCCCCCTCGTTGCAAGATGGCCGCGCCGCGTCCGCGCGCTGAAACGAGCGACGTTCCTACGACGGCGCTCCGGAGATGGAACGCCGGGCGAAAACGAAGCAGCCCGGCGCGTCACCCGCCAACGTCAGTCTAAGCCGCCGTCGGAAGTGGATCAAGCCGGGCCGTCGCCGTCGTTCGATCTCTCGTTGAAGCGGGAGACTTGCTACACGTCAAGATCGTTCGAGTCGCCGGCGGTCTGCAACCGACGGCGGGACGATTGAGCGAAGACGGCGTCGAGGGCGTCGGCGGCCAAGACGGTCGACCGTCCCTCGTTCGCCGAAGACCGGCCGGTGGTGGTCGAGGGCGCGGCCCCGACGCTTGGTCGGACGACGCCGTTGTTGACGACGCGCTCGCCCCGGCGGCGGAACGAAGCGAAGGCCGAGTCGGCGACGGAGCTGAAGGCGCTGGAACCGCCGGCCTGCGTGATGCCGAAGTACTGGCCCGACCGGCCGACCGTTTGGTCCCACGCCCGGAAAATCAACTGGCTGCGACCGGTCTTGGAACCAGACGCCGGCAGGAAGCGGAGGCGGGCGTTCGCCGACAAGAGCAGCGCCCGGCTGTTGCTGGGCGACGCGACGGTGCGCCACGATTCGCCGCCGTCGACCGAGAACTGCCAACGGCCGCCGCGGTTGTTGGTGATGCCGATGACGGCGACGCCGACCGGATTGAGGTTGCGGTCGAAGGTGCGGTCTTGAACCAAGGAGCGGACGGCGGTGCCGGCCCGAAGCGCGGAGACCCGCGGCGCGCCCGAGGCGTCGAGCGTCGGGGCTGAGTTCTGAAACACCGACGCCGGCGGAACGGGCGGCAGCACGATGGGGCCTCCCGGCGTGCCGGGGGCGGGGCCGGGGGCGGGCGGTTCGACAGGCCCTGGAATCAAGACGTCTGCGGTGCTGTTGTTCAGTGTGAGAAAGAAGGCGTCGGACCGCCCCCGAGAAAAGAGGAAACCGCCGAAGCCGAAGTCGGTCGGGTCGAAACTGCCGAAGGACTGGAAGGAACCTGCCGAGACCACCGCCCGGTCGAAAATCGTACCACCGTCTCTGGTAGTCGTGGGAAAGACTTTGCTGCCGGCCACGCCGCGGGTGACGTCGTCGCTGGAGCCACCGGCGCCGGCGACCCATTGGAACTGTCCGGTTTCGTTCAGCTTCAAGACGAAACCGTCGCGCCCACCGGAGTAATTGGCGACGGCGGTCGCCGGACCGGGGTCGAAGTCGCTGTTAAAAAAGTCGAACGAGCCGGCGACGTAAATGTTGTCCTGCCGGTCGCTCGAAATCCCATAGACGACGTAGCCCTCGGCGAAGGGGGAGTCGGAAGTCAAGCTCTTTGAAAACAAGAACGAACCGTCGTTCGGATTGACTTCGCCGATGACGACGTCGCCGCGTCCGCCGGCGTAGTACAGCCGGCCCAAGTCGGAGAAGGAAACGTCCGAACCACCGTCGACGAGGTCGTCCGCGACCCCGGTGTCGACCACCCATTGGAAGTTGCCGACGACGTCGAGCTTGAGCAGATACGCCGACCCCCCCGGGCTGGTGGGCGCGAGGGCCGTCGAACCGGCGAGGGACGGGTCGAAGTCGGAGAGGGCCGTGAACTGGCCGGTGATGTAGATGCCGCCGAAGAAGTCGACGGCGACTTGGTCGGCGCCGTCGACGGCGGAAGCGGTGACCGTGGCCGATGGAATTCTGTTGGCGAACTGCGTCGTGCCGGCGGAGTCGAGCTTCCAGACGTAGCCGCCGGTGGCGCTGAATGAGACGGTGGCTTCGATCGCCGCGCGGTTGTCGAAATCGTAACCCTCGGTGCCGCCGCCCGCCTTGCCGACGACGACGACCGAGCCGTCGAAGCCTGTCGCCACCCCGAAGGCGGCCGAGACGTGGGTGGTCGCCATCGTGTCGGGATCCGCTTCGATCGTCCGCGCCCAGACGAAGTTGCCGCCCCGCGTTAGCTTGGCGACGAAGCCGGCGTCGGACGTGACGGCCGGCGCGTTCGGCGCCGTCCGATTGAACGTCCCGGTTTCCGGATCGAAGTCGGCGGTACCCTGGAACGAACCGGCGATCAAGACGTTGCCGAACGGATCGAGCGCCAAGTCGAACGCTTGGTCGTCGAGCGTGCCGCCGATCTGCCGCGCCCAGATCAGCCCGCCTTCGGAGTTGTAGCGGGCGACGAAAGCGTCGTTCCTCCCGGCGGAGGTCAGTTCCAACTTTCTGGCGGACAAGTCGAAGTCGACGACGCCCGAGAAGGTGCCCGTGACGAAAATGTCGCCGGAGAAATCGGTCACGACCGCTTCGATCGAATCGGAGTCGCCGGCGCCGAAACCTAGGACGTTGCCGAAATTGACCATCGCCGGAACGGCGCGGTCTTCGAGCGTTTCGAGACGCAGCGGCCTTCGCGGCGCTGCTCCCCGTTTCAGTCCGGTCGCTTCGTTACGAACCATTCGCGGGGTGGAACGCCAGGCTAGCATGTCGAAACCTCGTGCTGCAACGGCCAACTTGGATGTAGTTTCGTGTTGGAGGGGTCGCGGCCCGCGTGAACCGCCGCCCGCCGAGAGGGTACCCCAACCCCGGTAATCAGATTTCGCCGAAGGAACCGGACGCGCCGTGGAAAAATCGTTCGACCGACGCTCGGCGTCGACGCCGCTTTCGGGAACGAGCCTCCGGTCCGGCCGATCGCGGAACTTGCGCGTACCACGATCGTAAACCCCGCGAAGGCGTTGGTCAATCGAATTGAAGCCGATTGAATTGAAACCGGCCGTTTCCCGCGCCGGCCGCAGCAGAGACGCCGACGGCGTGGCGTGCGCCGGCGACAGCGGCGGCATGCAGCGCTCCGACCATAGGATTCGGGGCGTCGTCGACTTAGGGAATATCTTGGGATTTCGACGTTTCGTGTGAAGAACCGGCCAGGCGTCGGTCGAAGGCCCCCGGGCGGGCTTCAGCGACGGTCCGGCGGCAGGAAGGCGGCGTTGAGGGGGAACGACTTGCCGGCGTTCGCCGCCTCGCCCGGCGACGGTTCGCCGTCGAACACCAGTTCCAGATGTTTCCGCAGCCGCCGTTCGGCGCGGTCGCGGGCGGGGTTCGACCGAAGGCGGGCGACCAGCGGCGAGGGACGGACGAAGACCAATTCGACCGTCGTCGCGCGAAAGCGGCCGGCGTCCCAGTCGGACACCGTTTCCACCACCGTCAGGTCGAGCAGCGGGTCTTCGGCCATGCGGTTTCGCTGCTCGACGGTCATGGGACACAGGAAGCCGTCTTTTTCGACCGCCCGCTTCAGCGTTTCACGAAACAGCGGGACGCCGCGCATCGGGTCGACCACCGGCAGCGCCGCGCCGACGTTGTAGACGATGCTGGGGTCGCGGTACTCCCAAAGGGCGACGTCGTAGGTCGCCGAGAGCGCGCGAAGCCGACGGGCGACTTCGACGACCACTCGCTGGTCGCCGGCTGTCGGCAGCAGAATGAAGCCGGCGACCAGAAAGGCCGCCGCCGCGCCGCCGCATTGGACGACGAACGCTTCGCGCCGCCGACCGTTCCAAAACAAGATTCCCGCCGTGACGGCCCCTACGCCCGCCACCACGGCGACCGCCGCCACCGCCGCGACCATGTAAGCGGGAGCGAAAAACGCAACGCCGCCGACCACTGCCGCCGCCAAACCGCCGCCGAGCGCCGCATGCCCGGCGCCCCATCGACGATCGAGCAAAGTGTAGGCGGGGGCGGCGTCGGCCGATTCGCGTCGCAGCAGCGCCGACGCCAGCAGCACCGCCAGCGCGGGATACGCGGGCAGGTAGTAGTGAACCAGTTTCGTACTGACGGCTTCCAGCATCAGCATCGGGCCGACGGTCCACGCCGCCAGGTAGGTCAACCGCGGATCGCTTGTGAAACGGCGTCCATGCCGGACCACCGCCCACGGCAGCAGCCACGCCCAGGGCGCGAACAGACCGAGCAGCGAAACGAGGTAGAAACCAGGAAAGCCGCGATGGCCTTCCAGCGGCTCGACCGACCTTCGGACGACGTGATGGCCCAACGCCAAGTTCAGGAAGTCGCCGCCGGTGGCCTGTTGCACCGCGACGCACCACGGCGCCACCAGCGCGACGAACAATAGACCGCCCGCCAGCGGACGGAAGCTGGCCAGCCACGTGAACTCGCGCCGGGCGGCGCAGAAGCCGAGCAGCGTCAAGGCGACGAAGGCGACCGCGACCGGACCCTTGGTCAGCACGGCCAACGCCAGGGACGCCCAGAAGAGGACGGGGTACGACCAGCCGACCTTCGGGCCGTCGGCGTAGACGCGCCAACCGGCGGCGAGGGCCGTCGCCGTGAACAGCAGCAGCAGGGCGTCGACCGTCGCCAGTTTCGATTCCGCGATGAGCATGGGGGCGGTGGCGGCCATCCAGCCGGCGGCCACGCCGATGGGCGCCCCGAACATTGATCGGCCCAGCGCATAGGCCAGCAGGCAGGCGGCCGTCCCCGCCAAGCCGCTGAATAGACGGGCGCCGAACGTGCCGTCGCCGACCACCGCGTACGCCGACTTCATCAGCCAGTAGGCGAAGATCGGCTTATCGGGGCGAAGCTCGCCGTTGAACGTCGGCACGATCCAATCGCCGCGGGCGGTCATTTCGCGGGCGGCGGTGGCGAACCGGGGTTCGTCCCGGTCCCACAGCCCGGTGCGGGCGTTGCCGGCCCAATGGATCGACAGGCTGACCACGGCCAACAGAATCGGCGAGCACAAAAACCGCGTCCAATTTGACGAGGCGTCGGCGGCGGTCGTTTCCAGCGTGGGGTTCACGAGCGGTCCTCCCGAGGGGCGAGCCGCTGGCTCAGTTTTTCTTCCATCGTCCAAACCCAGGGTTGCCGCGAGGCGTAGGCGGCCAGCATGAAGCCGAGCCAGGCGCCGGCGACGACGTCGGAAAGGAAGTGGCGCACCGTGACCACGCGGTTGACGCCGACGCCGACGGCCAGCGTCGAGAACAATGGGCCGCCGGCGGGGTAGATTCGCGCCAGACCGTAGCTTAGGGCGACGGCGGTCGCGGTGTGGCCCGACGGCATCGATTGGTAACGGCCGTTGGAAACGCCTTTATCCGGTCCGTGGAAGACGGTTCGGCCGTCGGCGTCGAGCGGGCGTTCGCGTCCCAGCGACGCTTTCAGGCCGGCGCTGCCCAGGCCGGCGACGGCGAGCATCACGCCCAAGACGGCGGCCCGCCCGCGGTGCTTGGCGTCGAACGTCCAAATAAGGGCGATCGTCATGCCGATGCCAAGGGTTTGGCCGTACATTTTCGCGGAAAGGATGAGTTGATTCAGTTCGCCGTTGACCGGGTTCGGACCGTTGTACCAGTCGTTCATCCGGTGAAAGACCGATTCGTCCCACCAGAAGGCGACGACGCCCAGGACGAGGAAAAGGGCGTGGAACTTGAGGCGGCAGGCCCAGGGGGGCAGGTCGACGACCGGGGCGGACCGCGCCGGCAAGACGTCTAGATCGTTCGTCGCTCCGAAGATCGACGGCGCCGTTCGTCGAACCGTCGCCGTCCCATCGTCCGCATACCGCATCGGCTTTGCCTCGCCCGCCCCCGTTTCAACGCGGGAACGGCCTTAGCAGGCGGGTGGTTTTGGTGGAAGGGCAACCATTGAAAGGCCGGCTTGGACGTGGTACGCCCCCCGCCGCCGGCGCCGGCCGGAACATCGGTTTTTCCCGCGAAAAGTGACGGCGCGATTGCAGCGGCGGCTCTTGGAAAGCCGATGCACGAAGCAGACGAAAAGTGGCCGCGCAACCGACGCCGCGCTTCGTTGCTAAGGCGAGGGACCGCCGACGCGAACGACCTTGTTCGCTTTCAACCGACGGCTTATACGGCCGCCGCGACAGGTCCGACGGAAGAAACGCCGGCTCGCTGTAAGCAACGACGCCCGCCGCGCCGGGCCGAACAACCATGCTGGACGCACCCGACACTCGGCAGCAGGCAGGGCCCGTGTGATACGAGGCAGGGGACGCTCGTCCACGAGCGAGACGCCCCAGGGGGAAGGGAGCAGGCATGAACACCGGTTATACGCCAACCCGACAAGAACTGCGGGTTCACATCCGGTGGATGATTCGTCGGGACATGCCCGAGGTTCTCCACATTGAGCAGGAGAGCTACGATTTCGCCTGGACCGAGGAAGACTTCCTCCAGTGCCTGCGCCAGCGG
>JBOFFD010000690.1:0-4158 GCA_051648425.1 Planctomycetia bacterium | reverse complement strand
CAGCCAGCAGCTTTACCCCGGCGGCGTCGTTCGGCTGTCCAACGCCATCGAAGCGACGGTCAGCGGACTGGACGGCCCCGCCCGCGACTCCCTGGAAGAACATCTACAGCAGGCGACCCTGCTGCCGCGCGGCGGCCTCACCGCCTGCCTCCAGCAGACCGGCGTCAGCTCCGAAAAGGCGCTCGTCGAAGCGCTGTTGGTCGACACCGCCCTCTGGTTGGAACACTCGGCGCCGTCGGCCGACGTCGCCGACTGCTTCCTCGATCGGCATCGCAACGGCGCCGAGGGACGGGCCGCCGAACTGAAAACGATGGTCGGTTGGGCCAAGCCGACGGTGGCGGCCGCTTCGGTGCTTACGCTGACGGGCGACGGCCTGGCGTCGTCGGGCGAAGAAACCGTCTTCGCGGCCGTTCCGAACAGCCCGGCCGGCAAGGAAATCTACCGCACCCTGCAACAGTTTCCGCTCGACGGTCGGCTGGTTGTGGTGCCGGGGTCGGTCGACTGCTGCTTCTGCCGCGTCGCCACGCAGCAGCAGTTGGCGAAGCTGTTGCCCAAATGGCTGCTCGAATCGCGCCGAATGTACGACATGGCCTGCCAAAGCCGCTTCACGCCCCACCTCTTCGCCACGACCGTCCGCCGCTGACCTTCGCCGAGAGGCGACGGAAGGTTTGGAAGACTCCACCGAACCGGGGACGACAGTCCCCGAATGTCATTCTCTTCTTACCCAACGCTACTCAGACTCAACCGGAGACCAGACTCTACCGGAGACGGTAGCCCCCGGTTCAATTGATTCCCGCTCGCGCGATCTTACGGTCCCGGTGGTGGTGGGGGGGGGTCTTAGTCGCGGGCGGCGAGGGCGGGAACGGCGGTTCGGCGGCGGAGGGCTTCCAGCAAGTGGACGAGCGGCGCTCTAAGAACGAACGCCGTCCAGAGGGTCGCCAGACCGAAGAAAAACACCAGGGCGGCGAACGTCGCCGGCAGCGACCAGCCGGGTCCCGCCAACGTCGTTCGGCAAGCGAGAAAACAAGCGGCGACGCCGATGACGATGGCGTTGCAGCGGTCGAAACGGTAGTCGAACTTTTCGATCCGGCGATAACGGACCAGGCCGACGAACGAAAAGGCGGCGAAGGTGAGAACGGTGGCCCAGGCCGCGCCCTGAATGCCGTAGATCGGACTAAGAACGAGGTTCGCCGCGACGTTCACCACCGTGGCGGCCACGAACACCGGCACCAGCGTCAGTGTTCGTCCGGTGAGCATCGCCGGCACTCGGAAGTGTTCGTGCAGACTGAAGAAGAAGTAGCCGAGGCAGACCACCGGCACCAAGTCGCCGACGGCCCGATAACTTTCCGGCAGGAAATACGTCACCAACGGTCCGACGGCGATCGACACCGCGAACAACACCAGCGACAGCCCGGCGACGAAGTACTCGAAGATGTCGCAGAAGATCTGTCGGCCGTCGGCTTCGCGGTCGATCTCATAGATCTTGACGCACCAGATGGAACTGAACGGCACCAAACAGAGGGTGTTGACCGCCTGCGCGATCTGATACGCCAAACTGTAGACGCCGATGTCGCCGGCGGTGACGAAGGAGCAAAGCAGCAGGCGGTCGGCCTGGTGCATGCAGGTCGCCAAGAGCGACGTGACGATGATGGGGCTTCCGAAGGCGAGCAGTTGATAGACGACGCGGAAGTCGAACGACATGCCGCGCTGCCGCGCCAGGAAGACTAAGAGCAGGCAGCCGGTCATCCATGCCGAGGCGAGCAGGTTGCCGGCGACGATCCCTAAGAGGCCCATCTTCAAACCGACGACGAACCACAAATTCAGCGCGACGTTGAGGGCCAGCCGCAGCAGCGAAAGCACGACGTAGAACAGCGACCATTTATACGCGCGGAAGTAGACCAAGAGCAGGTTGCCCAGCGAGCCGAAGACGACCGAGGCGAGCGTACAGTAGACGACGTCGAGCGAAATGGGTGTTTCCAGCCCCTGACTGATCCAGGCCGAGACCGCCTCGGCGTTCAGCGCGGCGGGCAGGATCAGCACCATGCCGGCGCCGAAGCAGGCGGCGAGCGCGGTCCACCAGACGGCGGCCTGTTCGTCGGCGGATTGCGCGTTGGCGTGGAAGCGATTGACGGCTGCGGCGAGGCCCGCGCCGACGATGATCGTCAGCAGCGTGCCGACGACGTCGAGCACCGCCAGACAGCCGAAGTCGGCCGGCGACAAGCACCGGGTGTACAACGGCAAGAGCGCCAACGACACGCATTTTCCGACGGCCTGGCCGGCCGCGTAAATGAATGCGTGGTAGGCGATCTCGCGAGCATTGCGGAACGACGCGGAGAGCATCTTACAGCCTGATTCCCGACGGCCCGACGGTGATACGGATGGAAGTCATCGAACCAGGGGTTCGGGACGCGCCGTCCCCCCCGCCGAAGCCAACTTCAAGGCCCCGGCTCCCACCAACGCCACGTAGTACGGGATTTCCAATCGCTCCAGACTGACGAACTGCGACGCCAGCGCGAAGCCGGCCAAGGAACTGATAACCATTCGCGCGAAATGTTGCAAGGTGGGATCGATCGGCCGGCCGTCGCGGTCGTGCGTTCGCTCGAACGTCAGCGGCAAGAGCCGTCCGACGCAGGTCGCGTAGAAAAGGAACAACAGCAGCAGCCCCGGCATCCCCATCTCCGCCCCCGTTTGGAGCCAAAGACTATGCCCTTCCTTTCCTTCTGACCAGCCGTAGTTCATCGCCTCCTTCGGCCAATGGTCCGGGCCGCAGCCCACCACCGGGCTTTTGAACATCGCGTCGATGCAGTCGGTCCACAACTCCAGCCGGCTTTGCGCGGCGACGTCGCGTTCCTGCGGGTCGGCGAACACCGACATGAACCGCTCCCGCACTTCCGGGCCGGCCAGTCGAATCGCGAAAAGCACCGCCAGTAGGAAGACGAGATAGTGCTGCGGCCGCTTCTTAATGATTCCGAACGCCGCCGTCGCCGTGAAGATGAGGGCGAGCATCCCCCCGCGCGAAAAGGAAAACAACACCACGTGCGTCATCAACATGGCGGCGGCGGCGGCGACGATCTTCGCCGCGATGTTCTTCTCGGAAAGCGCGAGGAAGAACGCCGTTCCGATGCACGTCACCATCGAAATCGCCACGCTGTTGTTGTCCAGCCGCGCGAAGCCTTCCATCAACACCCGGTTGTAGCCGTTGTAGTAAGACAAGTTCATTTCATACGCGACGTAGCCCTGCGACAACACGATGGTCCAGGCCAGCCACGTCAGATCGCGTTTGTTGTTGATGAGCGTAAGACCGATGACGAACGGCAGCACGATCTTCCCGAACGATTCAATGAACTGCCAGGCGAGCTTCTGGTCTGCGGCGAAGCCGGCGCTGACGACCGCCCAACCCAGGAAGCCGACCAGCGCGAACACTTGCGGGCCGGCGGCGCGGAAGTTCCAGTTCCCCAGCCCCCGACCTACCCAACCCAGAATCATGCCGATGGCGACGACGCGGCTGTAGTTGCCCGGTTCCACCGACCAGTGCCACATGGCGTCGGGCTTGACGATGGCGAAACTGACGTAGATCAAGAGACCGATGAACGGCCAGCCGACGGCGGCGACGGCCCCGCCGTAGGTCATCAGGTACGTGAAATAAAGACCCATGCTGACGCTCCTCGGTGTACGATCACGACGGCCTTACGCCGGCGGCGGATTCAAGCGGCGGCGCTTTCAGGCCGCCGAAGATTCGGGCCGGGCGACGGCCCCTTCATGGTTCAGAACGAAATTCCGCAATACGTCGGCGGTGCGAGCGCGGTTGTGACGCCGTCGCAGATAATCGAATCCGTCGGCCGCCAGGCGGCTCCGTTCGGCGGGGTCGGCGGCCAGCCGCGCCACTACCGCCGCCCATTCGCGCGACGTCCAGGCGACCGCCGTCGGCGGCCGACCCCGCCGGCCGGCTTGGTCCAGTCCCCGCGCGGCGGCCGGCGACGCCACCACCGGCACCCCCGCCGCCAGCGCTTCCAGTACCTTGTTTTGAATGCCGCGGGCCACCCGCAGCGGCGCGACCGCCAGCGTCGCCCGACCGTAGGCTTCGGTGAGCGATTCGACCCAGCCGCGCAGCTCCACCCCCGGAACCCGGTTCAGCCGCGCCAGCGACGCCGGCGCCCG
>JBOFFD010000689.1:0-3242 GCA_051648425.1 Planctomycetia bacterium | reverse complement strand
CGCCTCCAGCGTCGCCCGTTCGGCGTCGGTCAATCGGACGATGTATTTCTTCACGGCTCGACTCCTCCTTGGTCGACCCATCGTCTCATCCCGCCGCCCCCTACGCCACCCCAGTTTTTTTGCTTGACGGACCACTAGGAACAGTTCCGTGAAGTATCTCAGGTCGACATCCTGAAGACTCGGTCCGTTCCCGGAGAACTTCGATGATGCGAAGGCTGTCCACTCGCTGCTTCGTCGTGGCTCTAACGCTTTCGGCCGTCGCGGCGTTGCCCGATGACCATCCCCGTGCCGTCGGTGACGAAAGCCAGGCGCCCACGGACTCCGTCGCGTCGATTCAAGGATCGGTGCGTTGGTTGGACGGACGCGAGTTGCGGCAGGCCGTCGTTCGACTTCATCGATGGAACCGGTCGCGCCAACTCCTGGAAACGGCGGAACGGACCGCCGTCTTACCCGCCGACGGCGGCTTCGTCTTCGACGGGCTTCCGGCCGACGAATACTGGACCGTCGCCGTCCACGAACCGGGCGCTGGATTGGCTATGCGTTCGCTGGTGGTGAAGGCCGGCGCGAAGGAGACGGTCGATTTTTCGCTGCGACCGGGCGTAGCGGCCTGGGTCGCGGTGCGCGACGCGGACGATCGACCAATCGCAGGCGCGCGGCTTCGCGCCATATGGTTGAGCGGCACTGCGGCGGACGCCGGTATGCTCTTGCGCAGAATGTTCAACGTGCTGGAGTCGCCGGAAGCCGCCAGCGACGCTCACGGCCGTCTCGAACTTCCATTACTGCCGGACGGCGCGATCGTGGACTTGCTTTGGGTCGACCACCCTCGGTTCGCGGCGGTACGCGTCGAACCGCGCGTCACGCTTCAGGTCGGCGCTAAAACGGGCGACGAAGCCGGCGGCCGTCTGCATCCTGCCGCCCGGCCTTCCATTGCAGTTTCGGTTTGAATCGGCCGCCGAGGAAACTTCGTTCGACGACCGCGAAGTCGTCGTCCGTCTTAATCACGAGAAAGTGCTCGACGCGAACACTGTCTTAAGTCTCGTCTACCCGATCGTGGACGGCCGAGTCGATCTTACCGTGCAAGCGGGACGATACAACTTGTTGCGGATCGAATCGGAACGGCATCTCTTCACGCCGTCGGTTTCCACGGGCGATCGACCGCTCACGATTGCTCCCGGCACGAACGACCGCTGGACCTTCCGCGCCGTCCCCAAGGTCATGGCGACCGGGCGCGTCGTCGACGATCAAGGACGGCCGATCGCCGACGCCGATCTGATGGGCGAGATCCCCAATTTGACGGCCGAGGGCGAACCGGTTCCCAAAGAATGGTGGCAGTGGTCTTGGACGGATTGGGGACGCACCGACCGCGACGGCTTTTACAAGTTGCCGCTGGTGCAAGGGGCCTGCCGAATCGACTACTGCGGACCCGGCATGCCGTCGGCGGCGAAGATCCCCGTCGACGTACCCCAAAACGGCGGTCGGCTGCCCGACATCGTCGTCCGCGAGATTCCCAAGGTTCGCGGCGTGGTCGTCGACGCCGCGGGGGCGCCGGCCGCCGACGTCTTCGTCCGAATGGACTTCCACGCGCCGCTGCTCCATCCCGTGCTGACCAACGAACGGGGCGAGTTTGAAATCACCCTTCCCGTCGTGCCGCGCGATTTGGCGACCGACGAAAACTTCCTTCGCCACAACGTCTTGGCCTACCGCCCCCGGACCCCCGAAGGTGGCGAGGCGCCGATCGATCTGCTTGAAACGCCGTCGGCCTCGTCCACCACCGGCGGCCTGCGCATCGTGCTGGGACCGAAGCCGATCGACTGGCCGCTGTCGGTACTGTGGGCCAAAGATCCGGCCGCGAAGAAGTCGAAAAAGCCCGAGGACGCTCGGAACGTCGTCGGCGCGGCCGTTCCGCCCTTGGACGGCCTCTTCTGGTTGAACTCGACCGCCCGCGGCTTGGACGATTTTCGCGGCCGTTTGGTGTTTCTCGACTTCTACACGACGTCGTGCGGCCCGTGCATCAAGGATTTCCCATCGGTTAAGAAAGTGTACGATCAATTCCGCGAATCAAACGTGCAGGTCGTCTGCGTCCACGACGACTCGTCGACCCACGACGACTCGTCGACCCACGACGAAATCCGCGCCCACGCGAAGGAAAAAGGAATGACGATGCCCATCGTCGTCGACCACCCCGACGGTCGAATCCGCAAGGCGTACGCAGACCGTGGCCTGGTGATCGGCTACCCCACCTACCTGCTGCTCGACGACGACGGCCGAATTCTGCTCGCCGACGGTTCGATCCCCGGCCCGACGCTGCGACGCTACAAGGTCGAACTCGTCCGGCAGTTCGTTCTACGGCAAGCGATCAAGTAACCTCGGCCGCATCGTCACGGCCGTTGCTCGGTGGACGCCGCCAGTTCGCGCAGCAGCGCTTCGACTTCGCGGATGTCTTGAATCGCCTCGAAGCCGATCTTCGCGCGGTGCACGTTTCCGTCGGTGTCGCGGCTGAGGTGGATGGCGAAGTGGACGCTGCCGCTGCCGTCGGCGCGTTGCGTCCGTTCCAGCAGCGTGAGTTCCGCCGGCGCGAACGAGCGGATTTTCAGTCCCCACGGCGTTCCGTTGAAGATGATCGCCCGTTCGTTGCTGACGACGTACGCCGTCCGCCGGGCGCCCCACCACATCCAGACCGGCGCCGAGAACATCGCCAGCCCGATCAAGACGAACGGCAGCCCGAACAGCGGAAACACGATCCCCATGAGGCCGTTGGGGCCGCCGACGGCCAGTGCCGTTCCCATCCAAAACAGGCTGAATGCGGTCCACGGGATCGCGAAGAGGACGATCGGCAGCGACGACAGCATCATGCGGCGGGGGTCGGGTTGGCCGGCCCAACGAATGGTTTCGCCGACGGCGAGTTCCGCGTCGACGGCGTCGCGGAGGTCGGGTCGAAGCTCCAGTTGGTCAAGCACAGGAGGATCCTTTCAACGGAAGGGAGTCCGGTGGATGGAACTCTACCGTCGCGTTCGCCGCCGACCCGACCGTCTTGGGCGAAACCGGCCGTCAATCGTCGTTCGCGGCGGCGAATTCGGTCCAGGCGGCGTCTAAGAGCGCGGCGGCTAGTGGTCCGTCAAGCAAAAAAACTGGGGTGGCGTAGGGGGCGGCGGGATGAGACGATGGGTCGACCAAGGAGGAGTCGAGCCGTGAAGAAATACATCGTCCGATTGACCGACGCCGAACGGGCGACGCTGGAGGCG
>JBOFFD010000688.1:0-2055 GCA_051648425.1 Planctomycetia bacterium | reverse complement strand
CCAGGCGGGCGCTGGTCGTCGGTTGCGGGCCGGGGAAGTAGCCGTAGCCCATCTTGTTCCAGGCGTTGACGAAGTCGTCTTCGCCCTTGTTCGTCAGCGACTGGCCGGCTTCGTACGCGTCGGGTTTCGGGGCGGGCGGCTGGGGTTCCGGGGCGCGCCATTGGATCTTCGAAACGTACTGTTTGCCGTCCTTCACCGTCGTCGTGACGAACAGTTTGTCGTTCGCTTCGAGCACCTTCCAGTCGATCTTTTTGCCTTTCACCGTCAAGACGACGTTGTCGGCGAGCGGGAAGGTGACGACCTTGCCCTTGGTCCCCGCGCCCAAGCGGATTTCCACGGTCTTCTTTTCGAGGTCGACCTTCTGAAAGGTGGCCACGGTGGCGCCGGCGCGCGATTCCACGGGCGCCCAAGCCGCCGCGATGCACCAGAGGACCGTGGCGGCCGTCGAGATTCGCAGGGTCATGTCGCGTCTCCGTGGTTTGAAAAGCTTGCCGGCGGCGTCACTGGGCAGGCGACGGCGCTTGCAGCTTGCCGTCGAACTTGCCGAACTTCTTGTTGTAAAGGTCGCGGAAGGCGGCTTCGCGATCCCGCGAGTTCGGCGCGCCCAGTTTCGGTTCGGCGTCTTTTCTGGCGGCCGGGTCGTTCGGGTCCATCGTTTTGACGGGCAGCGGGCGTTTCGCTGAAATCTTGTCGACCACCACCTTGTCGCCGACCTTGCGGTAGGTGACGGTGAAGGCGTCCTTCGGCTTGGCGAGATCGATCTTGGACTTCTTGTTGGCCAGGAAGACGGGCGTCTGCGGCGTGACGGTGAACTCGAGCTTCTCGGGCTGCTTGCCCTTCTTCTGCATAAGGACGATCGTGCCGGCGACCGGGTCGTAGGAGTCGAACGTGCCGACGGCCACGTCGCCGCGGGTCGCCGCGCCGAACAGCAGCGCCGTCGCCAAGGCCAGTCCGGTCGATTGCAAGGTCGTTCGCATCGTCGTCCTCCGTCGATCCGTTCGTCGGGCCGATCCGTTCCAGCGAGGGGTCCGCCGCTCGGCGCCATCGGCGCATCGCGCAAGTATGTCACGCCGTTGGCGGTTGGGCAAGAATACGTTTTTAGCCGGCGGCGTCGGCGTCGGTCCCGCGGCGGCTCGTCGCACGGCGGGCGAGCCGACCGGCGGCGTCGAAGTAGACGTACAACACCGGGGTGATGTACAGCGTCAGCACCTGCGACACCAGTAGGCCGCCGAGCACCGCCAAGCCGAGCGGGCGGCGCGATTCCGCGCCGGCGCCGTAGCCCAGCGCGACCGGCAGAATGCCCATCAGCGCGGCCATCGTCGTTATCATAATCGGCCGAAAGCGCACCCGTGCTGCTTCATAAATCGCCTCGGAGGGAATTTTTCCCTGATGCCGTTCGGCTTCGAGCGCGAAGTCGATCATCAGGATGGCGTTCTTCTTGACGATGCCGACCAGCATGACCAGGCCGACGAAGGCGTAGACGTCGAGGTCGCACTCGAACCACCAGAGCGTCAGCAGAGCGCCGAAGCCGGCCGACGGCAGCCCGGACAGGATCGTCAGCGGGTGGATGTAGCTTTCGTAGAGCACCCCCAGCACGATGTAGATGACCACGACCGACGCCGCCAACAAGAGACCCAGCCCCTTCAGCGAGGACTGAAAGACCTGGGCCGTCCCTTGGAAGCGGGCGGTGACGCCGTCGGGCAACAGATCGGCGGCGACGCGCTCCACTTCGTCCAGGGCGTCGCCGAGCGAGGTTCCCGTCTGCAGGTTGAAGGAGACCGTCGCCGACGCCGACTGACCGGAATGGTTGATGGTCAACGCCCCCACCCCTTGGTCGATCCGGACCACCGCGTCGAGCGGCGCCAGCACGCCGGCCGCCGACCGCACGTACAGTTCGGAAAGCTGCGTGGGGTCGCGTTGGTGGCGCGGATCGATTTCCAGAATGACCGGGTAGCTGTTGGTGGGGGCGAAGATGGTCGAAACCTGTCGGCTGCTGTAGGCGTTGGCCAGCGCGGTTTCGATCTGCTCGGCGGAGACGCCCAGCGTGGACGCCTT
>JBOFFD010000687.1:0-5330 GCA_051648425.1 Planctomycetia bacterium | reverse complement strand
AGTCGACGTCGGCGATCAGTTTCACCAGGTCGGCGGTGCGGCGGTCGGCGGCGGCGGTCTCGTTGAAATACGAACCGGCCCGGCTTCTAAGATTCTTCGCCTTGCCGATGTACAGCACCCGGCCCTCGGCGTCTTTCATCAGGTAGACGCCGGGCGTATCGGGGAAGTCGCGCACCTTCTCCTTGGCCGGCCGGTGGTCGCGCGGCGCCTCGGTGTCCTGCGGCGCGTGGACCTCCGGTTCACTCTTAGCGATCGTCTCATCCATGAAGCCGCCCTCGTCCGCCTTCCTAAGAAACGTCTACTCGTGCAACGCTTCATCGAGGCTCTTCTCGAAGATCGCCAGCATCAAATCAATATCCTCGGCCGTGCTGACGAGCGGCGGCCCGAACGCCAGCCAGTGCGGGTCGAACCGCGTCAACATGCCGTTGGCCAGCGCCCGCCGGCCGACCCTCGTACCCAGCGGTTTTTCCGCCGGGAAGCGCCGTTTGGTCGCCACGTCTTCGACGAACTCGACGGCCATGAACAGCCCCTTTCCGCGCACGTCGCCGATGACCGGGTACTTGCCGGCCAGCGTCGCCAAACCGGCCCGCAGCCGCGCCCCCTGCACGTGGGCGTTGCCGCACAAATCGCGTTCGACGATCTCCCGAAGCACCGCGATGCCGGCGGCGCAGCCCAGCGGATAACCTTCAAATGTATGCCCTTCGACGAAGCCGGGGTTGGGCGCCGGCCCCCAGAAGGCGTCGGCGATCGGCCGGCGGCAGATCATCGCCGAAATCGGCGCGTAGCCGCCGCTCATCCCCTTGCCCGTACAAAGTACGTCGGGCGTCACGCCGAAGGTCTCGGCCGCGAACAGCCGACCGGTTCGGCCCATGCCGGTGATGACCTCGTCGAAGATCAACAACACATTGTAGCGGTCGCAGTACGAACGGAGGAGGCGGAGGTATTCTTCCGGCGGATCGATCACGCCGCCGGTGTGACCGATCGGCTCGACGAGGATCGCCGCCACCGTCGCCGGGTCTTCCATTTCGATCACGTCGGCGATCAGCGTGGCGCAGGTCACGTCGCACGACGGATATTCCTTGCCGAACGGACAGCGGTAGCAGGTCGGCGGGAAGACGTGCAGGAAGCCGGGGGCGAGCGGTTCGTTGACCGTCTTCCGCGATTTGAGGCCGCTGGCCGACAAGGCGCCCATCGTCGAGCCGTGCCACGATTGGTAGCGGGCGATCACCTTGTATTTGCCCGGCGCCCCGGTCAGTTTGTGATACTGCCGGGCCAGCTTCAGGGCGCCTTCGACCACTTCCGAGCCGCCGCATTGCAGTTTGACGGCGTCGAGGTCGCCCGGCGCCAGGTCGGCCAACAGATTGGCGAGCTGCACCGCCACGGGGTTGGTGCCGTGCATCGGCGGCGAAAAGTGCAGTACGTCGAGCTGTTGGTGCATCGCCTCGATGACGCGGCGGTTGTTGTGACCGATCGACGCCGTGTAGATGCCGGAAAGCGCGTCGAGATACTTTCGTCCATGGACGTCCCAGTAGTAGACGCCGTCGGCCTTCGCCATGAGGAACGGGTCGCGCGACCACTCGGCCATCTGGTCGCGCACGAAGATCTTACGCAGGAAGCGTTCTTCGCTGCACTGCGCCTCGGAGATTAATTCGATCGCGGTGGTTTCGTGCGACATTCAGACACCGTGGGTGGTAAACGGAGGGATCAACGGTCGACGGCGCGTTGGACTTGTCTTATGACGTCGACGGGGAAGTTCATCGGACGAGGCCGTCGATGGAAAGGACGGACGGAGGGGATTTCAGCGCGGAGCGGGTCGCAATTTCAAATCTTAGAAGCGCGTGCCGAGCCGCAGGTAGAAGGTCGGGTCGATATCGCGGTTCGGCTGCACGTCGAACTCGAAGATTCGGTAGACGGCGGCGCCGGCTTCGACGAAGAAGCTGGCGCGGTCGTACGTCGCCACCTCGCTGCCTACGTACAGGCGGAGGTCGCGGTAGCGCATGTCTTCGTTTTCGCCGTTGGTGCGGATGTTGTAGGTGTCGCCGCCGTACTCGCCGCCGACGTAGAACTCGATTTCCGAGTGGAAGAAGTACGAGTAGCGCACCCGCGGGATGCCGACCTCCAGCTTCGTGCGCTCGGTGGGCAGCCAAACCACGCCGCCGATCGGCAGGGCGTTACGGTAGAAGTTGTCGGTGTAGGCGACGCCGGCGGCGAGGAACAAAGTGGGTGACAACTTCCAGGTCGCCAGCACACGGGCCGGGATGCGCACGCTGTCGCCGTCGACCGATTTGAAGTCGCTCCAGAAGCCCGGCGTGATCGCGGCCTGCAAACCGAACATTTCATTGATCTGAAAGTTCGCTTCCAAGTCGACGGCCGCTTTGTACAGGGCGCCCGGCAGCATGGGCGACGGGCCGCCGGGACCGTCGAGGAACAGGGCGTCGAAGAACGGCCGAAAGACGAAGCCGCCCCGTTCGCCGACGGGCAGCTTGCCCTCGTAGCGCAGCCCCACTTCGTTCATCTGCACGTTAGTCGACGGCGATTCGACGCCCGCCCGCGGCAGGAAGATGTAATCGAGGGTCCAGGGGTGGGCGGGCTTGGTCGGATTGATCCCTTCACCCAGTTCAGGCAGAGCGGCGCCGAACTCGCCGTCGGGCGGCGGCAGTCCCTCGCCGAAGAAATCGTCTTCCGGCCGGCCGACGGTGTACGGCTTCTTGGAACCGGAGGGTAGGCCGTCGAACGCGCCGGTCTTCACCACCGCTTCATCAGCGATCCGCGCGTCGCGGTCCGGGCGGTACTGGGCGTCGGCGGGCGGCGGAAAGCGCGAATCGCGGCGGGCGGCCGACGGTTCGTCGTCGATCGGCGTCAACACTCGGGCGCGAACGACCGGTTCGTCGGCGCGGAGGTTGGAAGGCCGACGCGGCCGTTTATCGGAGGGCGGCGGCACGTTGACGGAGTCCGGCGCCGATTCGATGCTCGGCTTCCCCAGCGCGGCGATGCGTCGTAGCGGGCCGCCCGACTGTGCGACGGCCGACTCCGTTCCGAAGAGAAAGACGGTGGCGGCGCCGACTATCGCCAGCAGCGCCCGTCCTACGATCGGCCGGCGCGCGCCGACGGGGCCGCGCGTTCCGCCGCGGCGATGGTCCGACCCGTACATCGCGCCGCCTTTCGTCCAGATTCCAAGAAATCGACCCACCCGATTCGTCGTATCTCCGGCGCGAAGATTTCCGTCAAGCCCATTCCGCGGTCGCGCGGTCGCGCCGGCTTCGATGACTGGAACCGATCAATCGACATCGTCGGCGCGACGGCCGCCGGGGGTGAGACGGTGCGGCACGGCGACGTTCAGTTCGTCGCGCACGACGTACAGCGGACGGGCCTTCACTTCGTCGAACACTTTACCCAAGTACAAGCCGACGATGCCCAGGTTCCACAGGAGCAGGCCGCCGACGAAGTAGATCGACACGATGGTGCTGGTCCACCCCTCGACCTTCACGCCGAAGATCAGGTACTTGGCGATGATCCAGACGGCGAACGCCAATGCCCCGGCGGCGAAGAGGAAGCCGACCTGGATCGACAACCGCAACGGTTTGTTGGAGTGGGCGACGATGCCGTCGACCGCGAGGCGGAGCGCCTTGCGGAAGGTGTAGGTCGTCTCGCCGGCGTAGCGTTCGGAATGCTGCACGTCGATCTGAGCGGTCTTGAAACCGAGCCACGCAATGAACAGTCCGTACGCGCGGTTGGTTTCGCGCACCTGTCGGAAGTACGTCACCACTTTGTGAGAGACGATCGAAAAGTTGGCGATGCGGCTGTCGGTCTTCACTTCGCTGAAGTAGCCGAGCACCCAACTGAACACCTTCGACTGCAGGCGTTTCATCTTAGTATCTTTGCGTTGACGCCGCCTGCCGAAAACGACGTCGAATCCCTCTTGCGCCTTCGCGTAGAGTTTGGCGATGTCCTCGGGGCGGTCTTGCAGGTCGCAGTCCATGACCACCACCCAGTCGCCGCGGGCGTAGTCGAGACCGGCGGTGATGGCGTAGTGCTGGCCGAAGTTGCGCGCCAGGCCGACCCCCACCAGGCGGTGGTCTTGAGCGGCCAGCCGAACGATTTCGTTCCAGGCGTCGTCGGGGCTGGCGTCGTTCACCAGCACGATCTCGAAGTTCGGCGATATCGGTTCCAGCACGGCTTTGAGACGGGTGTACAACTCGACGATGCAGGCGCCGCAGCCGTAGACCGGCGACACCACCGATACATGCGGCCGCGCGACTTCGGTCTGCTGCGCGCCGCCGCGCGACGATTCATCCACCGGCCGTCTCCGTCCCGTTCATCCGCTTCGGTTCCCTGGGAATCGACCTGAATATACGACGCGCCGCCGGTTCTCGCCACGACGCCGTCGGCCGCCGGCCGTTTCGGGGAAACCGTCCGGCGCGTCGCCGCTCGGTCCCGCGCCGATACACTGGCTTCCGCCCGACCCGCGATCTTTTTCCGTGCATTTTCCGTTGCAACAAGGTCGATCATGCAGCCGTCAAACTCCAACGAACCGACCCTGCTTCCGTTCAACCGTTCTTCGACGGCGGGCAAGGAACTGCAATACATCGCCGAGACGATGTTGGTCGGCCAGATCGCCGGCGACCAGACGTTCACCCGCCGCTGCCAAAAGCTGATCGAAAGCCTGCTGCCGGGCAGCCGTGTCTTTTTGACGACCTCGTGCACGCACGCCTTGGAAATGACCGGCCTTTTGCTCGACCTGAAGCCGGGCGACGAAGTGCTGGTGCCGTCGTTCGCGTTCGTCTCGACGGCCAACGCCTTCGCGCTGCGCGGGGCCACGCCGGTGTTCGTCGACGTCCACCCGGACACGATGAACTTCGACGAACGCGACGCCGCCCGCAAGATCACGCCGCGCACCCGCGCCATGGCGCCGATCCACTACGCGGGGGTCGGCTGCGCCATGGACGAATTGATGGAACTCGCGCGAAAGCACGAGATCACGGTCATCGAAGACAACGCCCACGGCTTCCTGGGCGAGTACGGCGGCCGACGACTGGGGACCATCGGTCCGATGGGCGCGCTGAGTTTCCACGAAACGAAGAACTTCACCTGCGGCGAAGGCGGCGCGCTGATCGTCAACGACCCGAAGTACGTCGAGCGCGCCGAAATTCTCCGGGAAAAAGGGACCAATCGCAGCCGATTCTTCCGCGGCCAGGTCGACAAATACACCTGGGTCGACATCGGTTCCAGCTACGTCGTCTCCGACGTCCTCGCGGCGTTCCTGTACGGCCAGTTGGAACAGTGGCGCGGCATTCAGGAGAAGCGCGGCCGGGTTTGGAACCGCTATTGGA
>JBOFFD010000686.1:0-1561 GCA_051648425.1 Planctomycetia bacterium | reverse complement strand
TGAGACATCTGTTCCAACGCCAGCATGAGGGCCTGCGTGCCTTTTTTGCCGTTGCCGTTGGCCTGCACCGAAAGGTACAACTGTTCGGCCAGCGCCAAGCCCGGCAGCGCCAAGCCCATGCTTCGCGCTTCTAAGAGCGCGATGCCCATGTCCTTGATGAAATGCTCGACCATGAAGCCCGGCTCGAAATCGCGTTTGACGATGCGCGGGCCGAGGTTGTTGATCGACCACGAGCCGGCGGCGCCGCTGCCGACCGATTCGATCACCTTGGTCGGGTCGAGGCCGGCTTTGTAGGCGTAGAGCAGGGCTTCGCAGACGCCGATCATCATCGGGCCGATGAGCATCTGGTTGACCATCTTGCAGTGCTGGCCGGACCCGGCGGGGCCGTGGTGGCGGATCGTCTTGCCCATCGTTTCAAAGAGGGGCAGGACGGCGGCCACCGCGTCGTCGTCGCCGCCGATCATGATGGAAAGAGCGGCGTTGCGGGCGCCGACGTCGCCGCCGGAAACCGGCGCGTCGATCGCCGCGACGCCGGTGGTGGCGGCGGCCTTGTAGATCGCCTGCGCCAGACTCGGCTCGCTGGTGGTCATGTCGACCAGGATGGATCCTTCCCTGGCGCCGGCCAGGGCGCCGTCCGGTCCCAGGAAGACTTCGTGGACGTCCTTCGGAAAGCCGACGATGGCGAACACCACGTCGCTGTTCTCGGCGACTTCGGTGGGGGTGTCGGCCCAGGCGGCCCCGGCGGCCAGGAGGTCGGCGGCCCGTTCCTTGGTTCGGTTGTAGACCGTCGCCTTGTAACCCTTGGCGATCAAATGGCCGCACATCGATCGGCCCATGACGCCGGTGCCGATCCAGCCGATGCGGGTTTTACCCGGTTCCGAAAGCGCGTAAGGCATGGCGTCGTATTCCTTGAAGGCTGAACTTCGGTCGGATGCCGCCGGTGCGGGGCAGGTGGTATAAGCGGCGCTTGGCCGGGGGCAAGACGGACGGCGTTCTCGGGTGAGCCGTGTTCCCATTGTGGTGCGGCCGTCTCGGCTGCTCTGCTTTTCAGGAAGCAGGCGAGACGCCCACACCACAAGTCAGTCGGACAGACGAAGCCGATTCCCAGCCTACCGTGGAGGCAGAATGCGACTCTGGACGGTCCAACCGGTCGCCGTTTGGGAGCAAATCCGCAACGCCGCCGCAGCGTGGGTCGAGCCGACGCTCGTCAACAGCGACGGTTGGTCGCCCCCCGCGTACAGTTGGCTCGTCTGGCGGATGCGCGGGCGGATCGGCGACTCGTGCGGCCGCCCGCCTTGGTTCGCCTACTGTGAACGCCCGGATTTACGGTTGATCCGCCACACTCGGCCCAAGGGCGTGCGGCAGGTGTTGATCGAGTTTGAGCCGCCTGCCGGCGCGTCGCTCGACTTTCCAAGTTGGGCGTGGAACGACGTCTACTGCGGTCAGTACCTGTCGTTCACCGGCGCCGAAGACCGCGCGTGGCGAACGAGGCTGCGCGCCACGGTGGGAATATCATTCGACCGACTCGACGAAGCGCCGCCGTCACCGTTTCAGGAAGAGT
>JBOFFD010000685.1:0-2316 GCA_051648425.1 Planctomycetia bacterium | reverse complement strand
CTCACCTTCCGCCGGTGCCCGCCGTCCCACCGAATCGTCGGCGTGCGGCCGATCGGCGCCCACGTCCGCCGCACCAGCGGATTGAGAAAAAGACCGGTTTCGTCGATCAAGACGAGGTGCGCCCGTTCCTCGTCGGCTTTTTTTTAGGGCGGCGTACGCTTCGCCGACCCACGGCTCGGCGGCCGCGTCGTCGCGTTTTTTGGGCCGGCCGGCGGGCCGTTGCGGCGACTGCCGCCGCTTCGACAGCCACTCCCGGAGGTAGTTCGGATGGAACGCGACGCCGAGCTTTTCCTTGATCAGGCCGGCGACGCGGGCGGCCGTCCAGAGGTCGGTGCGGAAGCCGAAGTCGGTGGGCGGCCGTTGCAGCCAGCCGAGGACTTCGGCCTCCTGCGCCGGCGTCAGGAACGGCTTGCGGCCGGGGTGGGGCGATCGGGCGAGGGCGTCGTCGCCCGACTTGCGGCGGGCGCGGACCAACGGCGGACGGTCTCGACGTGAAGGTCGAGGAAGGCGGCGACGTCGGCGGGCGACCAGCCCTCGTCGATCTTGCGGACGGCGCGGCGGCGGCGTTCTTCCATGTCGGCGCGAGTGCGTTCAACTTCCATGATGAAGACCGTTTACGACCGCCGGCGCCGAACGCAATACCTACAACCTGCGAATCAGTAGGCTTTCCGCAGCGGCGGCCCGCCCGGAGGGCCGTCCGGCGAGGGATCGAGTCGGCCGAACCAGTAGGCGCGCCGTTCGAGTGCGGTTTCTGACCCGCCGATCGCTCGGAGTCGGCTTTCAGACCTCCGACGTTCACGGCCGGCGTCGCGGTCTTTGGGAACTGTTTTCGCTGTATCACGGGGATGAAGAACGGCGTGGCGAATCGTCCCAATAAGCGTCGCCCCTCGACGAATGCTCGTTCGGAGGTGTGACATGCTGAAATTCCCCAAGAATAATAGACGGTAAATTAAGAGCCTCCGGCGGATTCGTACTGCGCCGGGGCGACGTACCCCAGCGCCGAGTGCCGCCGCACTCGGTTGTAGAATGCTTCGATGTACTCGAACACGCTCGCCTTCGCCGCCTCGATCGTTTCGTAGTCTTCGCGGTGGACCAGCTCTTTCTTCAGGCTGGCGAAGAACGACTCCATCGGCGCGTTGTCCCAACAATTCCCTTTGCGGCTCATGCTGCAGACGACGCCGTACCGCTTCAGCAGTCGTTGGTAGTGCTCGCTGGCGTACTGGCTGCCGCGGTCGGAGTGCGCCAAAAGGCCCGCCGCCGGCAGCCGTCGGGCGACCGCCATCTCCAGGGCGTCGACCACCAGTCGGCTTTCCAGCGTCGTCCCCATCGACCAGCCGACGACCCGTCGCGAGTACAGATCCTCGACCGCCGCCAGGTACAACCAGCCCCGCCGCGTCGGGATGAAGGCGACGTCGGCCAGCCAGACCTTGTCGGGGGCGTCGGCGGCGAAGTTCCGGTCGAGGCGGTTGGCCGCGATCGGGAACTCGTGGTTCGAGTCGGTCGTCGCGACGCGGAATTTCCGATGCGACGCGGCCCGAATCCCCAGCGTTTTCATGAGTTTGGCCACCGTGTTGACGGCGCACGCCGCGCCGCGGGCGACGAGCTCGGCGTGCATCCGGGGCGAGCCGTACCGTTCCTGAACGTCGGCGTGGACGGCGCGGACGGCGTCGGCCAACGCCTCGCGCCGGATGGCGGCGGCGCTGGGCGGTCGGCCGCGCCAGGCGTAGTAGCCGGCGGTCGAAACTTCGAGCAGCCGGCACATCAGCCGCACCGGATAGACGGAAACCCACCGGTGGAGGAAGGCGTACCTCAGTCGGACTCCTTGGCGAAGAACGCCGCCGCTTTTTTTAAAAAGTCGCGTTCGAGGAGCAGCCGCTGGTTCTCGGCGCGGAGGCGCGACAGCTCGGCCTCGACGCCGGCGGCGACGCCGTTGCCGGGGAAGGCGGGGACGCCGGTGGCGGCCTCGGCGTCGAGCTCCTGCTTCCAGCGGCGAAGCTGGTTGTCGCGCAGGTCGAGCCGCCGGCCGACCTCGGCGTAGGAAAGGTACTGGACCGTCACGAGTTGGACGGCGTGAAGCTTGAACTCGCGAGTGAAGGACCGACGAGACTTGGCCACGGGACGCCTCCTTGAAGGAAGTCTACGCCCTTAACCACCTGCCTTCAACCCCTGGGGAGGTCCATGCTCGACATTCTGATTCCACTCTCGCCCCTGCTCGTGACGTTGGCGTTCGTCGTGTGGCACGCCGGTCTGCGACGCGCCTGCCCGGACTGCGATGCTCCGCTCCCGCTCTTCTACTCCCCGTTCCGCAAGACCCGC
>JBOFFD010000684.1:0-2570 GCA_051648425.1 Planctomycetia bacterium | reverse complement strand
CGATCAAGCGGACGCCGGGAAAGCGGACCGCGACCGCCGCCCGCGCCGGCCGGCTTAGAGACGACGCCGGCAGCAGCGTCTCGGGGTCGACGATTTCCGCGTAGTCGATCTCCAACGTCGGCTCCGCCGTCAACCGCGTACTCAGCAACCGCTCGACCATTGCGACGTCGGTCGCACCGGCCGCAACCACGGCGGCCGCTTCGGCGAGCGCCGCGTACACCGCCGGCGCCTTCGCCCGTTGGTCCGACGACAAGTAACGATTCCGCGAGCTCATCGCCAAGCCGTCGGCTTCGCGGACCGTTTCACACCGCCGAATGCGGATCGGCAGCAACAGGTCGGCGGTCATCCGTTCGATGATCCGGAGCTGTTGATAATCCTTTTCACCGAAGTACGCAACATCGGCCGGCGCCGTCAGGAATAGTTTACACACGACCGTGGCGACGCCCTGAAAATGACCGGGCCGAAACCGCCCGCAGAGCGGTGCGTCGAGGCCGTCCACCCGCACCACGGTACTGGAACCGGGCGGGTACATGGCGTCGGCCAATGGGGCGAAGAGCACGTCGGCGCCGGCCGCCGCCGCCAGTCGGCGGTCGTCGTCGGGCGTGCGCGGATAGCGGGCGAAATCCTCGGTCGGGCCGAACTGCGTCGGGTTGACGAAGAGCGTCGCCACGACGAAATCGTTTTCCGAGCGCGCGGTTTCAATCAGCCGAGCGTGACCGGCGTGCAGGTTGCCCATCGTCGGCACGAGGCCGACCGTCAAGCCGTTCCGCTTCGCTTCCTCGATCCGCCGGCGAACGGCGGCCGGTTCCACGATCCATACCAGGTCTTTCGCGTCGTTCATCCGTCGTGCTTCGATTCCCCGCCGTCGGCTTCCGCCGCCATCTCCGCGCTGTCGTCGTCGGGCACGACCAAAATCGGCGCCTTCAGCGAACCGCGCAAGACGCCGTACGGATGCCGGCCGTCGTCCGAATGGAAACCAGGAAACGCGCGGACGTCCACAAGCGGCAGCAATTCTTCGGCGTCGTCGTTCGCTTCCAAGCCCTCGGCCGCTTCCGTCTTCCACGGGAACGGCGCCGCCATCGGCCGATCAACCCACACCCAACAACCGTCGAGCCGCAGGTCGACGCCGGCGGCTTCCAACCATTTCCGCGACACCCCCGCCGTCACCGCCGGCCCCGGACCGATCGGCGCCACGATCCGCACGTTGGAGCCGGGGCACGCCAGAACCCGCACGTTCGGCACGCGCTCGGCGCCGTCGAGCCGCTGGAAGCATTCCGTCCAATGCTCGGCGTGTTCGAGATGCGTATTCACCGCGACGATCGCCTGTCGGGGCGCCGACGCCCGTAGCAGCAGTTCCGCCACGCTCAGCCGAAGAATCGGATGGACGAACTGCGGAGCGAGGGCGGCCAACGGGTCGAGAACGAACCGACGAAAATGCAACCGAGGGTGCGGTATCTGCAGGTGATCGTCGTTCAACACGACTTCGCCGAAGAAAAGTAGATCGAGATCGATCGACCGCGACGCCCAGACGCCGCCGCGCTCGCGGCCGAGTTCGGTTTCCAGGCTCTGTAATGCGGCGAAGAAGGTGCGCGCGGCGTCGGCCGGCGACGCCCCGGCTTCCGGTTCGTAGTCGACGGCGAAGCAGCCGTTGGTGTAGACCGGCGCGTCGTCGCCGCCGACCGCCTGCGTGCGAAACAGCGGAGCGGCGGTCACGGATACGACGCCGGACAGCCGGCGCAATCCCGCCGTCGCTTCGACGAACTTCTGCTCCGGTCCGCCGATATTCCCGCCGAAGGCCACGTACGCCTGAATCGTCATTGCTTCGTCCTCGCTCGCCGCTCGATCAGAAGTTCGAGATACGAGCGCCGCTCGCCATCGTGCAGTCCGAGTTCGGCGGCAAATTCCAGAAGCAGTCGGCGGGCCGATTCGAGTTCGCTCGGCTCGGCAAGCGTTTCCAGTTCGACGAACGTCCCCACGTCGTCCACGACGTCGACGCACGCCGTCACGGCTCGGCCCGAAACCGTCAGTTCAAACGGCGCGCGGGTCTTTTCGACCGTTAAGACTTCGCGAAAACCAAGCGCCGCCAACAGCTCGGCGAACTGCTCTTGCGCTTCAGGGCCGGCGGCGTAGTCGATTTCGATTTCACGCCGCGTCTTGGTCGCCACGTCGAGCTTCGGACCTTTGTAGGTGATGCGGTTGGACGCGCCGACGCGGCGCAGGCGGACGGCTTCGTCGGTGGCGGCGAAGTCGCGGGAGGGGTGGTTGAAGTAGCGATCGGCGTGCCGCTCCACCGGCAGCGGCTTCGCGGCGACCAGCGGCGGCTTGGAGAGAAAGGCGGTCGGATCGTCGACCCGGAACTTCAGTTCGACTTCCAACGTCATGCGGACGAATCCCCGGGGGCGGGCGTTTCCGCGAAATCGCGCGTCATGTGCCCGCCGGTCGTTTCAGACGCAGTTCGCGCTGCCATTGTTCGGTGCGGGTGATGAAAACCGGGGCGGTTTCGTAGCGGACGAACGATTTGCCTTCGGTCATCGGACCGATGAGGCCGCGCAGCAACGGTTCGCCGTGCA
>JBOFFD010000683.1:0-2386 GCA_051648425.1 Planctomycetia bacterium | reverse complement strand
CGCCGCTGCGGAAAGCGGCGGCTAACGGGAGGTCTGATCCGCCTGGCGCCACACCCACGGCTTTACTTGGGCATAGCGCCCGGCGGAGTGTCGGGAGGCCAAGGGTGAACCAGCACGACCGCAAGCGCCTCGAAAAACTGCGGTTCTCGCCCGAGGTGATCGCTCGGACCCCCCGGTCCGAAGCCGCCGGTTCGGTGACCTTGTTCGTTCGGCGGCGGGAGGGGCTTTGGAATGTGGCGGCCGTTCGCCGGTGGATTGGGTCGTTCGGTGGGCGGAGGACTAGCGAATGACGGACCCGGAAATCCACGAAGCCGCGATATTCGGTGACTACGACCGCGTTCGGGCGATCCTCGCGGCCGACCCGAAGGCCATCCACGCCCGCGACAAGTACGGATTCACGGCGCTACACGGCGTCGCCGGCGAGGACCACCCGGAGATGATCCGACTGCTGGCCGACGCGGGGGCCGACGTGAACGCCGGCGACGACCGCGGCCACACCCCGCTGCACCTCGCCGCCAACCCGGAGGCGGTGGAGGCGCTGGTCGAGGTTGGGGCCGACGTGAACGCCCGATCGCGCGACGGCGGCACCCCGTTGCACCTGGCGGCCGGGGAGGCGGATCGGGCCGATGTGATGGCCGCCCTACTGGAAGCCGGCGCCGACGCCAAGGCGGTCGACGCGCGGGGCGAAACCGCGCTGGACGTCGCGCTGGCGCGCGGCGACGACGACAAGATCGCCCTGCTGCGGCGGCGCGGCGGGTAACCGAGGGCGCGGCGAACGACAGGCTTTCTTCTGCGACGGAGAAGGGCGGACGATGATCGAGTCGGAAGAAAGACTTGCGCAGGAACGGCGGGTGATGCTCGCCGACAAGGCGCGTCGGCTGTACGGCAAGTTCTGCGGCACCGGCGGCCGGGGCATCTGCGCCGAGAGCTTCGCCGTCTACCACATCAGCCGGGGCGAGGCCACCGTCGCCGTAGACTTGGCGGCCTACCTGGACGGCGTCGTCTCAGAATTGGAGTCAACCGACCCGCACGGCCGACTGGCTGCGACGCGGGGCCTTGCCGCCCGCATCCGCCGCCACTTGGCCGAGGCCGTCGACCCGCACGCCACGCCGAATCAAACGCTGCCGCAAACCGGCGAGGCGTTGCGGCTTTTCGTGACGTGCAACTCCCTAGGCCCCAGCGCTGAGGAGCTTGTCCGTTCGACGGCTGCTTCATCCCGTCCCGGATCGTAAAACATGAATCGCCGCGGCCCCGCCGGCGGTGGGTTGAGTCGATACGCGGCGTCGGAGAGTCGTATGAAGGCGTGGCATTGTGCGATCTGCAACGAGGTTCACGACGAGCTGCCGATGCACTACGTCGCGCCCGCCCCGTCTATGTGGTTCACCATTCCCGAAGCCGAGCGGGAGCGGCGGTGCTTGTTGTCGTCCGACCAGTGCGTCATCGACGACCAAAACTACTTCATCGTCGGCAACCTGGAGTTGCCGGTGGTGGGGAGTGAGGAGTGGTTTTCGTGGGACGTGTGGGTGTCGCTGAGCGAGCGCAACTTCGCCCGAACCCGCGAACAGTGGGATCAGGCTGGCCGTGAGTCCGAGCCGCCGTACTTCGGGTGGGTCAGCACGACGGTGCCCGGCTACCCGGCGACGCTCAACCTCAAATCGATGGTCCACACGCGGGAAGTGGGCCGTCGGCCTTGGGTGGAACTGGAGCCGACCGACCACCCGTTGGCCGTGGAGCAACGGCAGGGAATCACGCTGGCGCGGATTCAAGAGATCGCGGAACGGCTCCTCCACGGGTAGCCCGCGCGCCGAAGCATTCGGTTCCACTTTCCCATTGGCGTCCGCGGCAAGGAGGCCGTTCGTTGCAGCCGCGTTCTCGTTCGTTCTTTCACAGGCCGCCGTAGAAGGTTCAAAGTGAAAAGAGTACCAGGCCGAACCAGACGCTGCTCCTGATCCGCCCTCAAAGCCGGGCGGGTAGGTGAGCTGAGTCGTTCGGCGGCGGAGACAGAGCCGGTGACGGCCCGGCGGGCGACAGATACAATGACGGCGTCCCGACGACGTGCCGGAGCGAGCGATGAACCTCAATCTCCCTCTCCAACTGGAGTCCGCATTGGCAGAGCAGGCCCGCCGACGGGGCGTCGCCCCAGAGACCCTGGCGGTGGACCTCCTCCGCCGTCACTTGCTCCCCGTCGCCCCGCCGGTCCCGGTTGATGACTGGGAGCGGCGACTGTTCGGCGCCGCGGTGGACTGCGGGGTGTCCGTCCCCGACGTCGCTCTGAGCAGCGACGAGCTGTACGATTGATGGCCGCGCTCATCGACACCAGCGTCCTTGGCCGGCTGGCGAATCGGGCCGACGCCGCCCACGCCGTCGCCCAGGCGGCGATAGCTGA
>JBOFFD010000682.1:0-5124 GCA_051648425.1 Planctomycetia bacterium | reverse complement strand
ATTCCGTTTTCGAACACGGAACGTAGTCGTGAGCTTCCGGGAATCCCTTGCTCGCGCGGCGGGCTATGAAAGGGAACGCGGGCGTCGCGGGGACAGACGGCGGTAGATATCGAGCAACTGTTCGACCACGGTCGGCGTCGAACAGTTTGCGACGATCCAGTCGCGCAGCCGCCGGCGGCGGTCGCCGTCGGTCGGCCAAGCGTCGTAGGCGCGGACGACCGCCGCGCGGATCGAGTCGACGTCGACCGGGTCGCAGTAGTACGCCCACTGTTGGAAGTGTTCGACTTCGTACCCCGACGTACTGACCACCACGTTGCAGTCGGCCAGCGCGGCCTCCATCGTGACCAGCCCGCATGTCTCCATGAAACTGGGCAGCGCATGCACCCGCGCGGCGGCGTAGGCAGACCGCAACTCGTCGATCGGTAGGTACGGCAGGAAGTGTACGTTCGGCCCCGCCCGCCGCCGGCACGCCTGCAGATACCCTTGGTCCATCACCTTGCCGACGACCACCAACGGCAGGTCCAACCCGCGCAACGCTTCCACCAACAAGATCTGATTCTTGTTCGGCTCGACGCGCCCCGCCATCAGTACAAAGTCGGATAAACCGAAGCGGCTCCGAAAGAGGTCCGGGTCGGCGTCTAAGAACGGGTCGGGGTCGACCACGTAGCGAACCACTTCAAAAGGAACGTCGAAAGCCTTGACGGTTCGCGTCATTTGACACGCTTCAAGTAGGCCGCTGGGAAGCAGCAGATCGACCATCTGAAACAGGCGGCGTTGTTCATTGAGGTACGCCGGATCGTCGCCGGGATCGGCCGCGCCGTGCAACCGTCGGCCGCCCGGCTCCTCCACCACCAACCGGCGGTCGCGCAGCCGGTCGAGCCGTTTCCTCAATTCATCGTCCGACAGCGCGCTTTCGTAAATCGATCTTAGACAGGCGCCGGCCCATAAGAGGAACGGCCGGTTGTGGTAGGTCGGCGTCAAGACGATCGCCGCGCCGCCGGTCTTGCGCAGCGATTCGACCTGTATGATGCGGTCGCCCGGCGGGCAACTGTTGAAGAGGTGCGCCACGTCGAAGCCGGCGGCGTTCGGCCGCAGGTCGAACGCTTCGTCGACGTCGACCCCGCGCCGCCGAAGATCGCCCGCCATGCGGCGCATGACGACGACGTCGCCGCCGGCGTAGTTCGGCGCATTGGGATGATTGACGTACAACACCCGCATGGCGGTTGATCCTTCGCGGCGGTTTCATCGACGATCGCTTCGTACAGCGCGGCTTGGAAGCCCCAAGTTCCGCCGGTCTAAGACTGCGGCGCCAAGGCGCGGTGGATGAACTGCACGACGATTGATCCCTCGCCGACGGCCGACGCCACCCGCTTCACCGAACCACTTCGCACGTCGCCGACGGCGTACACCCGCGGCAGGCTGGTCTCGAACAGGGTCGGCTGGCTCGGCGGGGCGGCGTCGACCGAAGCCGCGAACGCCCGCCGTTCCTCCGCGTTCAGATCCGACCCCGTCTTAATAAAGCCTTTATCGTCAAGCGCCAGCGCGCCGCGCAGCCAGAACGTACACGGCTTCGCGCCTAAGAACAAAAACATTCGGGAGACGTCCAGTCGGCGCGTTTCACCCGTCGCATGGTCGATGAGATCGAGGCGTGAGACGCAAGTGCCGTCGCCGTGGACGGCGGTGATTTCCGTCCGCGCGTGTAAGTGGATGTTGGGCGTTTCTTCGATGCGCCGAACGAGGTAGCGCGACATCGTCTCGGCAAGCCCGTCGCGACGCACTAAGACATGCACCGACCGGGCGTGTTTCGCCAAGTAGACCGCCCCCTGACCGGCCGAGTTCCCGCCGCCGACAACCGCCACGTCGCAGCCGACGCACAGTTCGGATTCCATCGCGGTGGCGCCGTAGTACACGCCCCGGCCTTCATGGTCGGCCGCCCCCGCCGCCTCCAACCGTTGGTACTTCGCGCCGGTTGCCAGTACGACGCTGCGTCCCTTCGCCTTGCGGCCGTCGGCGAAGTGAATGACGTACCCACCGTCGACCGCTTCCAGCCGCGCCGCCTCGACCGGATTGGCGACCCGCGCCCCGAACTTCTGCGCTTGGACGAACGCCCGCTGGGCTAAGTCGTGCCCGGAAATGCCGGTGGGGAAGCCGAGATAGTTTTCGATCTTAGAGCTGGCGCCGGCCTGCCCGCCGGGGCCGACGGCGTCGAGCATCATCGTCGACAATCCTTCCGACGCCGCGTACACCGCCGTCGCCAAGCCGGCCGGTCCGGCGCCCACCACCAACACGTCGGACGTTTCGCTTTCATCGACGACGTCGAACCCCAACCGTTTCGCCATCTCGGCGTCGCTGGGATTGCGGAGGAAACAACGGTCGCGATGGACGACGATCGGCGTTTCGTTCGGACCGACGCCGAACTGCTCCAACAGCCCGCCGACGGCGTCGTCGACTTCCACGTCGAGAAAGACGTACGGCTGGCTGTTTCTTTGGAAGAAATGACGGATGCGGAGGGTGTCGGGCGAATAGCGCGAGCCAATGACTTTCACCGCCCCATACCCGCCGTCGACGAGTCGCGCCCGACGGTTTAAGAACGTGCGTAAGAATAGGTCGCTCAGCTCTGAATCTTCCACGACGACGCGGTGGAACTGTTCCGGCGACAGCCGCAGCACTTCGCCGTCTTCGTCGACGATCGCCTGCACGACGGCGGCGCGGCCGCTGAGGGTTGAAACGTCGCCGATGAATTGGCCGGCGTCGGGCCGGGAAATGTGCAGGAAGGCGTCACCGTCGTACTGACGGATTTGCACGGCGCCGGACAGCGCGACGAAGAAGTCGATGCCGACGTCGCCCTCGTCGAACAGGATTCGCCCCTGCCGCATCGGTTCGCGGACGCCGTACGGCAACAGGCGTTCGATCTGCGCCGGTGTCAAACGCGGCGCGATTTCGGGCGACCGGCCGATCGCCGCAAGATCGGCGGCCCGCTGCTTCGCCGCTTCGTCGCGGGGGGGATCGTTCGTGTTCATCGACATCGCGGGCCATCCTTCACAGTTCGTCGAGCCTCCGGCTTCGCTACTGTAGGAACGAGCCGTCGAGAGACCTGTAAGACTTGTGGTGCGGCCGTCCCGGCTGCGCCGTTGCAGGAGGCAGGCGGGACGCCCGCACCACAAACAGAGGATGAAGCTCAGGCGGTCGCGCCTGGTCGAATCTTCTTTGTGGTGCGGCCGTCCCGGCTGCTCCGTTGCAGGAGGCAGGCGGGACGCCTGCACCACAAAAAGCGGCGGAACTCGTGTAGGCGGGATCTCTGCAACTCAAAAGGCAGGGGAATTCGGGCAGGTAGGGCGTCCGAGCCACAGACGCGACCGTCGCCGCCGAAAACAATAAAAGGAAGGGGGACGTGGAGGGCGGTTCCCCGGAAATGACCGCGCCGTCCGACGAATCCGGCCCCGCCGAACGGCGCCGTCAACCAGGGACGAATCGGTCGATGGACGACTCCGCGATGATCGACCTGTCGATGCTGGACCTGTTCCGGCTCGAAGTCGAAGCGAACACGGCCGCCCTGAACCGCGGGCTGCTGGCGTTGGAGGCCGACCCCACGCGCGTCGACCCTGTCGAGGAAATGATGCGGGCGGCCCACTCGCTGAAGGGGGCGGCGCGCATCGTCGGCGTCGTACCGGCCGTTTGGCTGGCCCACGGCATGGAAGACTGCTTCGTCGCCGTCGGAGCCGGCCGCTTCCGTCTCTCGGGCGCCGCCGTCGACCTGCTACTGGAAGGGGTCGACCGCCTCGGTCAACTTGGCACGGTGCCGGGCGAGCAGCTTGTGCGGTGGCTTTCCGACCACGAAGCCGACTTCCGCTCGCTGGCCGACCGCATCGGGCGGTTGGAGGCCGACGCACTGGCGGCCCCGGCGACGCCAACCGCCGCACCTGCCCCGAAGGACGCGCCGTCGGCGTCGGTCGCGCCGGAACCTGAACCGGCCGCGGTCGACGCCGGCTTGCAGGCGATGTGCCGCCAAGAAATCGAGATGCACGCGGCGGCCGCCAAGGACGCCGTGTTGACGTTCGAGGCCGCCGTCGGGTCGGAGGGCGGGGCGCCGACGCCGTTGGTCGAACCGCTGGTTCAAGCCCTGCGGTCGATCAAGTCGGTGGGTCGCATCGGCGGCTTGCCGGCCGCCGCCGTGCTGGGCGGAGCGCTGGACGCCCGCTGGTCGGCCGTCGGCCGAGGGGCCGAGGCGGCGACGGCGGCGCTAGTCGATGCGTCGCTGCGCGGGTTGGCCGCCGTCGAGGAAGGGATGCAGCGGTCGGCCGCCGGCGAGGCGGTCGATTTCGCCGCCGTCGTCCAGGAACTGCTCGAAGAGTTGGCGGTCGACCGCGCCCCGACCCCCGCGCCGCCGATCGAAGCCCCGATCGAACCGCCGGCCCCGACCGTCGTCGCTACGGAACCGACCGAACAGTGCGTCGTCGTTCCAGACGATTCGGTGGCGAACGCGACGGGCAAGGCGATTTCCGCGCGGCCGGCGGAGAAGGCGCTGGAAAGGTCCGCCCCGAAAACGCCGGCCGACGCGACCGTTTCCGCGGAACGGGAACGGGTCGTCCGCGTCTCTTCGGACAGCATGGACCGGCTGATGGGGTTGGCCGGCGAAGCGCTGGTCGAAGCCCGGCAGCTCGCCCCGCTTTCCGACGCCTTCCTAAAGCTGAAGCAGTTGCAAGGCTCGTTGTGGGACTCTTTGCGCCGGCTGGCGCAGTTGCGCCGTGAAGAAACGGCCGGTCGCAGCGCCACCGCGCTGGGCGACGCCGTCGACCTGCACCTCGCCGACGCTTTGCAGACGACCCGTCTCTGCCGCGAGACGCTGGCCGGCCGGATTCAGGATTTGGAGTCGTACGTCCGCCGAACCGACCGCCTAACGGGACGGCTCTACCGCGAAGTCATCGCCAGTCGAATGCGGCCGTTCGCCGACGTCGCGGGCGGCTTCCCGCGGATGGTGCGCGACCTCGCGCGGCAGTTGGGCAAACGGGTGCGGTTCGAGCTGGTCGGCGAAAACACGCCGGTCGACCGCGACATCCTCGACAAGCTCGAAGCCCCGATCGCGCACATCCTGCGGAACGGCCTCGACCACGGCCTGGAAACGCC
>JBOFFD010000681.1:0-1613 GCA_051648425.1 Planctomycetia bacterium | reverse complement strand
GCGATGCGTCGCGGGGTGGCGAAGCTGGCCCGCGCGGTGCGCGTGACCCTCGGTCCCAAGGGCCGCAACGTCATTCTCGAAAAGAGCTTCGGCTCGCCGCTGGTCACCAAGGACGGCGTCACCGTCGCCAAGGAGATCGAGCTCGAAGACAGGTACGAGAACATGGGCGCCCAGATGGTGCGCGAAGTCGCCTCGAAGACCAGCGACGTCGCCGGCGACGGCACCACCACCGCCACCGTGCTGGCCGAGTCGATCTACCAGGAAGGCCTCCGCAGCGTGGTCGCCGGCCTGAACCCGATGCTGATGAAGCGCGGCATGGACAAGGCCGTCGAAGACATTTCGGCCAAGCTGAAGTCGATGTCGATCAAGGTCAACACGAAGAAGGAGATGGCCCAGGTCGCCACCGTCGCCTCCAATGGCGATGAAGACATCGGCGACAAGATCGCCGAGGCGATGGAGAAGGTCGGCAAAGACGGCGTCATCACCATCGAAGAAGGCAAGGGCCTGCAAACCGACATCGAACTCGTCGAAGGGATGCAGTTCGACCGCGGCTACCTCTCGCCGTACTTCGTCACCGACTCGGCCAAGATGACCGCCGAACTCGAAGACTGCTACATCCTCATCCACGAGAAGAAGATTTCCAGCGTCAAGGACATGATCCCCGTCCTTGAAAAGGTGGCCAACTCCGGCCGCAGCCTGCTCATCATCGCCGAAGACATCGAAGGCGAAGCGCTGGCCACGCTGGTCATCAACAAGCTGCGCGGCACGTTCAAGTGCGTCGCCGTCAAGGCGCCGGGCTACGGCGACCGCCGCAAGGCCATGCTCGAAGACATCGCCGTCCTCACCGGCGGCCAGGCGATCTTCGAGGACCTGGGCATCCAGCTTGAAAACATTGATCTGAAGTCGCTCGGCCAGGCCAAGCGGGTGAAGATCGACAAAGACAACACCACCATCATCGAAGGCTCGGGCAAGTCGGCCGCCATCAAGGGCCGCATCGAGCAGATTCGCGCCGAACGCGAAAAGAGCAGCAGCGACTACGACCGCGAAAAGCTCGACGAGCGGCTGGCCAAGTTGTCGGGCGGCGTCGCAAAGATCAACGTGGGCGCGGCCACCGAAAGCGAAATGAAGGAAAAGAAGGCGCGCGTCGAAGACGCCCTGCACGCCACCCGCGCCGCCGTTGAAGAAGGCATTCTTCCGGGCGGCGGCGTCGCCCTCGTCCGCGCCACCGCCGCGCTCAAGCCGAAGGGCCAGTCGGCCGACGTCGAAGCCGGCTACAACATCATCCTGCGGGCCTGCACCGCGCCGCTCTACTGGATCGCCGCCAACGCCGGCGAAGACGGCGCCGTCATCGTCAACAAGGTGAAGGAAGGCAGCGGCAACGAAGGCTACGACGCCCGCAACGACAAGTTCGTCGACATGGTCAAGCAGGGCATCATCGACCCGACCAAGGTCACCCGCACCGCCCTTCTCAATGCTGCCAGCGTCGCCATCCTGCTGCTCACCAGCGACGCCCTGGTCAGCGATCTTCCGAAGAAGGAAGACGGCCACCACGGCGCCGGCGCCGGCGCCGACGACATGTATTGATCGACCCCCCCGACCGCGCCGCCTGAAAA
>JBOFFD010000680.1:0-2896 GCA_051648425.1 Planctomycetia bacterium | reverse complement strand
ATCGTCGATTTCATGGAACGATCCTTACGCTTTGCTACCGGCGGCGGTTTCTCGACGACGGCGCGCAGCCGTCGCGCTCCGCTCCCGTCGCACCGATTCTGCGCGAAGCAGGTGGGTCTGGAAAACTCAAACGGAGTGTTGACGGCATCTTACGGCGTCGCCGACGCTTAACAACCGAAAAGCCGACTTTTGCGACGAATTCCGCCGTCGGAGCGTGGGTCCGGTGGCTCGCCGGTTCGGACGGGCGAGGTTTCTCAAAGATCGGGCGCGCCGGGGGTGGAACCGCCCGTTTTCTCTTTGATCGATTGGGCTCGCTTGAGGAGAGGCTCGGCCGCCGCCGAATCCCCTTGACTTTTGTACAGTTCGGCCAGGTTGTTGAGCGTCAAAACGGTGGTGGGGTGGTCGGGGCCGAGCGCCTTCTCGTTGATCGCCAGCGCCCGTTGAAGGAGAGGTGTCGCCGCCGCGTAGTCTCCTTTGGCCTGGTACAGCAAGGCGAGATTGTTGAGTGATTTGGCGACGTCGGGGTGGTCGGGACCGAACGCCTTCTCCCAGATCGCCAGCGCCCGCTTATGAAGAGGCTCCGCCGCTGCGACATCCCCCTGGGCCCTGTGCAACTCGGCGATGTTGTTTAGCGACATGGCGACGTCGGGGTGGTCGGGGCCGAGCGTCTTTTCCCAAAGCGCCAGGGATCGCTTGTAGAGAGGCTCGGCTTCAGCGAACTTCTTTTGCGATGCGTACAGCATGGCGAGATTGTTGAGTGACTTGGCTACGTCCGGGTGGTCGGGGCCGTAGGTTTTCTCCCAAATCTCTAAGACCCGTTTGTACAGGGGTTCGGCCGCCGAGTACACCTCTTGAGTCTGGTACAGGAAGGCGAGGTTGTTGAGCGACGTGGCCACTTGAGGGTGGTCGGGGCCGAACTTCCTTTCGCAGATCGCCAGGGACCGCTTGTAGAGCGGTTCGGCCTCCACGTACCTACCTTGGGCCTGGTACAGCAAAGCGAGGTTGTTGAGCGACGTGGCGACATCGGTGTGGTTGGGGCCCAGCGTCTTTTCCCAGATCGCCAGCGACCGCTTGTAGAGAGGTTCGGCCGCCGCATACTTTCCCTGCGTTCCATACAGAAAGGCGAGGTTGTTCAGCGACTTTGCGACGAGCGGATGGTCGGGGCCGAAAGCCTTCTCCCAGATCGCCGACGCCTGTTTGTAGCGCGGCTCGGCCTCCGCGTATTTCCCTTGGGCTTGATAGAGCAACGCCAGGTTGTTCAGCGACGTGCCGAAGTCGGGGTGGTCGGGGCCGATCGTCTTCTCGCGGATCGCCAAAGCCCGTAGGTAAAGGGGCTCGGCCGCCGCGTACTTGCCTTGGGCCCTGTACAGTACGGCGACGTTGTCGATCGCAGTGCCGGTGAAGGCGTTGTCTTCGCCCAACAACTTCTTTCGCGTCGCTAGAACCTGCTCCGCTTCCTTGATGGCTTCGCCGTACTTTCCCTCGCCGTGGAGGCGGACGACTTCGTCGTTCCGCCGATCCGCCTCCGTCAGCGCTTCGCGGTCTTCGTCCGACATGTTCTTTCGTCGAACCACATCCTCCAACGCAAGCCGGAAGGTGTTCGTCCGCCAGTCTTTCTCTCCAAAAAGTTTGGTCGCGATCCGCACCGACTCGCGCCGCCCCTCCTCCGCCGCCGCCCAGTCCCCAATCCCCTGCGCCGTGGTCGCCAGGTCAATCCAGAGAAGAATCTGTCGTTCCCAATCAGGCCCAAACAACTCGGTGGCGAGTGCGATGGATTTCCTGTATTCCTCGACGGCTTCAGCGAATTCCCCCGCAGCTTTCGCTTGTTGGGCCGCCTTCAAATGCTGCTCGAAGTCGTCGGTTTTCGCCGTCTCTACTTCGTCGGTTTTGGACTCGTCGCTCTTCGCCGTCGGTACGGCTTTCGGTTCCTCGGCCGAGAAAGACGGTTGAGCAAACGCCGCCAGCCAGAAAAGGCCGACGACGAAACCAACGACGCCGAAACAGTGCCGGGATGGGGTTTGAAGCGGGGCGGACATCAATCGGCGCCTCCAGAAGGGGTTGCATCGACGATCGTCGTGTTCGATTAAGATACGAAGATCTGCCGACGAGGGCGCGGTTCCGCGGAGGACGGGTTGAGTCTCCACGCTTCCCGCCGTCCGAACCAGATCGGTCTTAACGGTGGGGCGTCGTCTTAGACTTCGACCGCGCCGGTATAAGACGCGGCGTCGATGGGGAACCGCCGACGGAAATGGTTACGCGGCGGCGGTACCGCTGGGACGGCCTAGGGTGGCGTCGAGAATCTGCGAGGCGGCGTCGGCCCGGTTCAGGATGTAGAAGTGGAGGCCGTCCACGCCGTCCTTCAGCAAGCCCTCGCACTGCCGGGTCGCGTGCTCGGTGCCCACCTGCGCTTGGCCGGCGGGGTCGTCTTCGTACTTTTGCAGTTCGGCCCGTAGGCCCGTGGGCAACTTCGAGCCGCACAGATCGGTGATGCGCTTCACTTGCGCCAAGCTCAGCACCGGCAGCAGCCCGGCCACGAGCGGAATCGTGATGCCGACGGCGCGACACCGATCGCGGAAGGCGTAGAAATCGTCGTTGTCGTAGAACAACTGCGTGTAAATCGCGTCGGCGCCGGCGTCGACCTTCCGCTTTAGGTTGGCCAAATCCTCGTCGGCGCTGATCGCTTCGACGTGCTTTTCGGGGTAGCCGCCGACGCCCAGGCCGAACTCCGGGAACTCGCCGCGAATCAGCGCCACCAGCTCGTTGGCGTAGCGCAGACCGCCTTCGACGGCGGTGAAAGCGGTTTGACCCTTCGGCGGGTCGCCGCGCAGCGCCATGATGTTTTCGATCCCCTCGGCCGACGCCTGCTTCAGCCAGCCGCGGATGTCGTCGACGGTCG
>JBOFFD010000679.1:0-8119 GCA_051648425.1 Planctomycetia bacterium | reverse complement strand
GCGGACACTGCCCCTGCGGGAACTGCCGCAGCGCGATCTCCATCTCGAACAGGCTGTCGTGCCGGGCTTCGTCCAGCCGCGGCGCCTGGCTGGTCGGCCCGACGAACATTCCCGAAAAGAGGTACGACAGCGACGGATGATTGTTCCAGTAGGTGATGAGACTGCGCAGCAGGTCGGGCCGACGCAGGAACGGGCTTTCCGACGGACTGGCGCCGCCCAACACGATGTGGTTGCCGCCGCCGGTGCCGGCGTGCTTGCCGTCGATCATGAACTTCTCGGCCGCAAGCCCGACCTGGCGCGATTCCTCGTACAGCGTTTCGGTCGAGTCGACCAGTTCCTTCCAGGTGTGCGACGGATGGATGTTCACTTCGATGACGCCGGGGTCGGGCGTCAGTTTGAAGTGGTTCAGCCGATGGTCGGAAGGGGGGAGGTAGCCTTCCAGCATGACCGGCATCTTCAATTCGGCGGCCGTGTCTTCAATGGCTGCCGCCAAGTCGAGGTATTGTTCCAGGTGCGAGGTCGGCGGCATGAAGACGAACAGCTTGCCGTCGCGCGGTTCCACGCACAGGGCCGTCCGCACCATGTACGCCGGGTTCGGGGCGTTCGGCAGACGGAGTTGGTCGTCTTCAAGCGACTGCTCGACGTACCAACCGTGTTCGGTTCGGCCGGCGGCGGCGAGCGACCGTTGGCGGCGCTGCACGAACTTCTCATGGTCCGGCAGGTTTTCGCGGGTGATCATCGGGTCGAGTTCGGCCATCGACGGCCGATACTGCGGCGCCAGCCAGGGCAGGGAGTCGAGCGGCAGGCGGAAGCCCATCGGCGAATCGCCGGGCAGCAGGAACAGGTGGTCGTCGCGTAAGAACCAGGGGCCGGTGGTCCACTCCCATTCGCCGCCTTCGTCTTGAACGGCTCGCAACGGCAGGACGTGGCCGACCGGTCGATGGACGCCCTGCCGGTAGACGCGGGCCAACCGTTCCCGCTCTTCCAGGTCTTCCAGGTGCGAGTTCAGCGCGTCGACGTTGATCGGCAGCCGACGCTCTTTCCACAGGTAGTACCAAAGATCCTCGTGGGCGGCGATCGAGTACTGCGGATCGAGTTCTAGCCGATCGACCAGCCCGGCGACGAACTGCTGGGCGACGCCGGCGTCGACGTCGTACTGCACGTCTTCGTCGGCGTGCAGCGACGGGTCGCGCCACGCCGGCTGGCCATCCTTCCGCCAGTAACAGGAGAACGCCCACCGGGGCAGCGATTCGCCCGGATACCATTTGCCCTGGCCGAAGTGCAGGAGGCCGCCGGGGGCGTATTTGTCGCGCAGCCGCCGCAGCAATTTCGAGGCGTACGACCGCTTGGTCGGACCGACGGCGGCGGTGTTCCACTCGGCGGCGTTCGGGTCGTCGGCGGCGACGAACGTCGGCTCGCCCCCCATCGTCAACCGCACGTCGCCGCGAAGGAGGTCGTCGTCGACCTTCGCGCCAAGTTTAAGCACCCGTTGCCAGGCCTCGTCGGTGTACGGCTTGGTGATGCGCGGCGTTTCGCGGAGGCGCGTCACCGACATCTCGAACTCGAACGCGGTTTCGCATTCCTCCAGCGTGCCGGTGATCGGCGCGGCGCTGGACGGTTCCGGCGTGCAAGCCAGCGGAATGTGACCCTCGCCGGCCATCATGCCCGAGGTCGGGTCGAGGCCGACCCAGCCGGCGCCGGGCAGGTACACTTCCGTCCAGGCGTGCAGGTCGGTGAAGTCTTCGGCGGCGCCCGCCGGTCCGTCCACCGCGACGATGTCGGGCCGAAGTTGAATGAGATACCCCGAGACGAACCGCGCCGCCAGGCCGACGTGCCGCAGCGCCTGCACCAACAGCCAGGCCGAATCGCGGCAGGAACCCTTGCCCAGCGTCAGCGTCGCTTCGCTCGTCTGAACGCCCGGTTCCAGGCGGATGATGTAGTCGACCCGCGTCTGAATCATGCGGTTGACGTCGACGAGGAAATCGACCGTGCGCCGCTTGGTGCGGTCGATCTTGGCGACCAAGCCGGCAAGCAACGGACCGGCGTCGTCGGTTTCCAGGAACGGCTTCAGTTCTCGTTGCAGCGCCGGTTCGTACTGGAAGGGATAGTCGCTGGCCGAATCCTCAAGGAAAAAGTCGAACGGGTTGATCGACGTCATGTCGGCCAGAACGTCGACTTCGACCGAGAAAATCTTCGTCTTCGCCGAGAAAACCAGCCGGGCCAGGTAGTTTCCTTGCGGATCCTGCTGCCAGTTGATGAAATGGCTTTCGGGAGTAATGCGGAGGGAATACGCTTCGATCGGCGTACGGCAATGAGCGGCTGGTCGCAGCCGGACGACCTGCGGGCCCAGGTTGATGGCCTTGTCGTAACGGTAGGTCGTCTTGTGTCGCAGCGCGACGCGAATCCCCATGCTGAAACTCCGCTCCTTGGCGATAAGGGCCATTGCGCGCCGAATAAGCGACGACCATTGGTTTACTGATATTGGTTTACAGCGGCGCGGGATGACCGGCGGCACGGAAAACGCAAATCGTCCACAATGGGCGTTCCGATCGTTCGGCGCAACTATTTTGTTCCAACACCGCGCCTGCGGACGACTCGGTCCGCGAACCTCTCAGGAACGGCGCTTCTCCGAGCAAGTATCGAAAAATGCGATGGATTGCATGAGGAAAGCATCGAAATGAACAAACGGCAACTTCGCACCCTCGGCGTGCCCGAGCATGCGCTGACGGACGCCGTGCAGGCCATCTCGCGCGGCGTCCTTCTGAAGGCGTTTCATCGCGGCAAACAGGCCGAGGCTCAAATACAGGAGTTGCTGCGGAATCCGTTGCAGTTTCAGGGCGACGCCGTTTTCGGCGCCTTGGCCGAGGCCGTGCGCCGTCCGCCGCCGGACGACGCGCCTTCATCCTCTGAACTGGTCCCGGAGTTCGAGTACGCCGTCTGGGGGAAGGATCTCGATCCGGGGTCGCTGCGGCAGATGCGCGAGGCGTGCAGCCTGCCGGTCTCGCGGAAAGGCGCCCTTATGGCCGACGCCCACATCGGCTACGGCTTGCCCATCGGCGGCGTGTTGGCCACTGAAAACGCGGTGATTCCCTACGCCGTCGGCGTCGACATCGCCTGTCGCATGCGCCTTTCCATCACCGACCTGCCGGTCGACGACGTCAAGGAAAAGCCCGACCGCTTCGACCGCGCCCTGACCACCGGCACCCGCTTCGGCGTCGGTTCTTCGTGGCAGCGCAACCAAGACCACTCGGTGATGGACGAAGACTGGTCGATCACTTCGGTGACGAACGACGCGAAGAAAGTCGCGTGGGAGCAGCTCGGTACCAGCGGGTCGGGCAACCACTTCGTCGAATGGGGGATTCTGTCCGTTCCGACCGACGAGCTAGGCGTCCCCGCCGGCAAGTACGTGGCGCTGCTGAGCCATAGCGGCAGCCGAGGCGCCGGGGCGAAGGTGTGCAGCCACTATTCGCGCATCGCGGAAAACCTGATTCCCGACAAATACAAGGAAGTGCGCCGTCTCGGCTGGTTGTCGCTCGACCAGGAAGCCGGCCAAGCCTACTGGGCCGCGATGAACTTGATGGGCGAATATGCCGCCGCCAATCACGCGGTCATCCATCGCAACGTGCTCGACCGCATCGGCGGAACGCCGCTGGTCGTCATCGAGAACCATCACAACTTCGCTTGGAAGGAAGTTCACGACGGCAAGGAGTACGTCGTCCACCGCAAAGGCGCGACGCCGGCGGGTGAGGGCGTCTTGGGCGTCATTCCGGGTACGATGGCCGACCCGGCGTTCGTCGTGCGCGGAAAAGGGAACCCGCAGAGCCTGCTCTCGGCGTCGCACGGCGCCGGCCGGGCGATGTCGCGGACGGAAGCGCGCCGTCGGTTCACCTGGAAAATGTGGAAGCACGAACTGGAAAAGCGCGGCGTGCGGGTGTTGGCCGCGGGCGTCGACGAACTGCCGGGGGTCTACAAGAACATCCACGAAGTCATGGCCGCCCAGACCGACCTCGTGGAGGTGTTGGCCGACTTCAAACCGGCGATCGTCCTCATGTGCGGCGACGGAAGTAAGGCTGAAGATTGACGAACCGCTCTACATAATTAGAAAATCTTGTGTCAAGGAGCGAAAAAGACTTGCGGCGGACCCCGCGCATTTGTTAACCTTATTACATTGCTAAATCCAATCTTGCGGTCGGTACTGAAAACGCTGTTTTCATTCCGCACCCCTGTCGGGTCGGCGTCGCGATGCGCCGCGTCCAAAACTCGGCCGTCCTTTTTCGGGACGCCTTTGAACGCGGTTCCGCGGCGCGAAGCCCTCTCTCGCGCTGTGCCTTGTCACGATTCGGCGATCGCGGTGGTTCGACGTTTCGACATCGCGGCCTCGATTGTTCGCTTGTCTGCGATCCAGTATCGTTTTCACTTCGTCGGCTGCAGGGAGCAAGTCATGCGCGTGATTCCCGTCCTTGATTTGATGCACGGCGTCGTGGTCCGCGGGCAGGCGGGACTACGGCACCAGTACAGGCCCGTCGCCTCGAACTACTTCGACTGCGCCGAACCCGAAGCGGTCGCCGACGCCCTCGTCCGCCGCTACGGCTTCGATGAATTCTACGTCGCCGACCTTGACGGCATCTTGAAACACCAGCCGAACTGGGCCTGCTTCCAACGGTTGGCGGACCGGGGTTGGTCGCTGGCGGTCGACGCCGGCGTCCGTTCGACGCCCGATGGAAAGCGTCTGCTCGCCCACGGCGCCAAGGCGGTCGTCGCCGGCCTGGAAACCGTTCCAGACCCCGAAACCTTGGCCGACCTCGTGCAGCATCTAGGCGAACACCGCGTCATCTTTTCGCTCGACCTTAAGAACGGTCGGCCGATGGGCGGTTCCGCCTTCTGGGGCGACGACCCGATCGAACTGTTGCGGACGGCCTACGCCTGCGGCGTCGAACGCTTCCTCATTTTGGACCTGGCCCGCGTCGGCATGGGCGGCGGCGTCGGCACCGAATCGCTGGTCGCCGAGGCGGCCGCCTTGCACGACGACGTGGAAGTCCTCTGCGGCGGCGGCGTCCGCTGCGCCGACGACCTGCGCCGGCTCGCCGACCTCGGCGCCGACGGCGTCCTCGTCGCCACCTCGCTGCATAACGGCGCCCTCAGCGCCGACGACGTCCAACGCTGCAAGTCGTTCGGCAAACCGCACCTCGCCGGCGTGCATTGATCCTGCTTTCAGGCCGTTCCCAATTCGTCGCCTTGAAACAACGCCGTACGGATTGGTGAAGGCGACGGACGGCGTCCGGTTCGTACAATATCGGCATGAAACCCGCCCCACTCGTCCTTCTAAACGCCGTCGGCCTTACCCGCCGTTGGCTGCCGAAAGCAGAACGGTTGAACGGTCTCGCCGCGGCGGGGTGGCTGCGCTCGATGCGCGAAACCGTCCCCGCCGTGACGATGACCACCCAAGCCTCGATGCTCACCGGCGTCGAACCGGCGAAGCACGGGATCGTCGCCAACGGTTGGTTGTTCCGCGACACGATGGAAGTTCGTTTCTGGCAACAGTCGAACCGGCTGCTGCAAAGCGAACCGGTCTACGCGACGGCGCGGCGCCGCGCCGCCGAGCGCGGCCGGTCGTTCCGCTGCGCCAAACTGTTCTGGTGGTTCAACCAGGGGGCGGCCGTCGACGTCAGCCTTACCCCCAAGCCGCACTACGGCGCCGACGGCGACAAGCGCTTCGACGTTGCCGGCGCGCCGCACGGCTGGACCGACGACCTGCAGGCAGAGATCGGCCGGTTTCCCTTCGCGGCGTTTTGGGGGCCGCTCGCCGGCGGCGCGTCGTCACGCTGGATCGCGCGAGCGGCGGCGCAAGTCCTCTTGAAAGAAGAAGTGACGCCTGATCTCACCTTCGTCTATCTACCCCATCTCGACTACGATCCGCAACGGCACGGTCCGACCCGCTGCGACATGGACCGCGAAGTCGCCCTCCTCGACGAAATGTGCGAGCCGTTGCTCGACGCCGCGAAGAAAGTCGGCGCCCGAGTCTGGGTCGTCAGCGAATACGGCCACTGCGACGTCGAAGAACCGGTCTACTTGAACCGAATCCTTCGCACCGCCGGCTTATTGACGGTCCGCAGCGGGCCGTTCGGCGAAACAATCGACTACTACGCCTCGCGGGCGTTCGCCGTCGTCGACCACCAAGTGGCGCACATCTACGTGGCCGACCCCGACGACGTGCCACGGACGGTGGAGGCGCTGGCCGAGGCGCCGGGCGTCGGCCGAATCTACGCCGGCGACGAACGGGCGGAAATCGGCCTGCTGAACGAACGGTCGGGCGAGGTCGTGGCGACTTCGCAACCGAACGCGTGGTTCGCCTATCCCTACTGGCTCGATGAAAGACAACGGCCCGATTTCGCACCGACGGTCGACATCCACCGCAAGCCGGGCTTCGACCCGTGCGAGATGTTTTTCGACCCCGCCTTGTGGCTGCCGGTCGGCCGAGTCATGCAGCGGTTGATGCAGAAACGGCTCGGTTTCCGCACGTTGTTCGATGTCGTGCCGACCGACGCCGGCATCGTCCGCGGCAGTCACGGCCTGCCGGCGGTCGACCCGCTCGACCAACCGCTCTTCATAGGCGACGGCCCGCCGCCCGCCGAATTCTTGAAGACGGCCGACGTCCGCGACCTCGTCCTTCAAGCGCTCGACCTCGCCTGAACCGCCATCGATCGACGGGGACGCGATCGGCTGTGACGATGGCTTTCCGCTTTCCTTCGCCGTCGGCGGCCGTTCGACATTGTCGTCGTCGAATCGTTTCCTACAGGGAATTCGAGCGGTTTTTGCTCCCGCGAATGCGGCCGCGCCGCTGGAACACTGTTCGTTGCCGACGGAGGTCGTCCCCGATGACTCGTATTCTCTTCGCGTTTGGGTTGTCCGCCTTTCTACTGGCCTATTCGATGGATGCCGCGGTCGCCCAGGAAGCGAAGCCCGCCGCCAAGTCTTCCGAGAAGGCGGCCGAGAAGCCCGCCGCCGAAAAGACCGCGCCCGCCGACGAAAAGGCGACGACGAAGGAAGACGCGAAGAAACGCGCCTTCAACGGCCGGCTGCCGAACGGTTGGACCAAGTTGGGTCTGACCGAAGAACAGATCAAGAAGATCTACGCCGTCCAAATGAAATCGAAGGACTCCATCGACAAGAGTAAGACCGACGAGGCGAAACTTCGCGCCGATCTGCGCAAGGAAATCGAAGAGCTTCTGACGCCGGAGCAGAAGACGAAGCTGGCGGAAGTCGAAGCGGAGGCCGCCGCCAAGCGTAAAGCGGCCAAGGAAAAGAAGAAGGCCGATGAGAAACCGGCCGCTAAGACCGAAGAAAAACCGGAGGCGAAGAAGTCTTAAACCGCAAGCCGTCGCGGCGCCGTCCGGACCTCGATCCGGCGGCGCCATTCCCTTTAAGCAACGCGGCGTCTACGTTTTCGTTTTGACGGGATCGGGCGACGCCGCCTGGGTCGGCTTCTTACCAACCGTCAATAAGATGAACGAGCAGAGCAGTCCGACGGCGGAACACCACGAGCCGACGATGACCGCGCGGGGAAGATACCGCAACGTCACTTGGTGCGCTCCCGGCCCGAGTTCGATCGTCTGAAAGATCCCGTTGGCGGGCATCGTCCGCACCGGCACTTCGTCGACGTACGCCTGCCAGCCCGGAAACCACACTTCGCTCAGCACCAGATAGCCGCCGCCGGCTCCGGTGTTCACGGTCATCGTCATGGAATCGATCCGGTGGTCGACTTCGACCGCCTGGAACTCGGGACCGGAAAGATCGCCGGTTTCCAACGGCGGTTCGACGATCACCGTCGTTCGAAGATCGGCCGCGCGGACGGCGGCGAACTTGTCGGCGGCGGCCGACGGCGTCTGAATCCGCCGCCGCACCAACGCCGCGCGAGGCAAGACCTTCATGTTCTCGTAAAGATACGTCTTCGCCATCGGCTTCACGCCGGGCATCTTAGCGCCGAAATGATAGACGGGCAGGTCGTCGAACGTCTTCCTCAGTTCCAGGCCGTCCACCGAGAGCGGCGCATTGACGACCACCCACCGCACGTTGAAGGCGTCGAGCAGCGGCCGGCTGGCGATCGGGTACTCGCGGATGC
>JBOFFD010000678.1:0-6262 GCA_051648425.1 Planctomycetia bacterium | reverse complement strand
TTTCCTTCGAGAAGACCTGCGGCACGAGTTGGAAGACGGCGCCGTTGCCGGTTCCCAAGAGAGCCAACAGCAAGACGAGCAGCGCCCCGCCGACGAAGAAGGTAGGCGAGGTCGCCAAGAGAAGCAGAATGCCGCCGCAGACGCCCAACAGCGCGCTCAACACGGTGACGCCGCCGAAGCGGTCGGCCATATAGCCGCCGATCGGCCGCAGGAACGAACCGGCGATGACGCACGCCGTCGCGCAGTAGCCGGCTTGCAGTTTGTCGAGGCCGTACTGCGTGTTGAAGAAGATCGGCAGGAAGCTGGCCAGACCAACGAACCCACCGAACGTCACACAGTAGACGAGGCAGAACCGCCAGCAATCCAACTGCTTCAGCACGGCCCCGTACTGGCCGAGCGTCTTCGGCGCCGGCCGACCGGGGGCGTCCTTCGCCATCAGCAGGAACAAAATGAACACGATGCCGATCGGCAGCAGCGAGAGGCCGAAAACGCCTTTCCAACCGACGTAGCCGACGAGGATCGGCGCGAAGAACGTCGCCAGCGCCGTGCCGCTGTTGCCCGCCCCGGCGATGCCCAGCGCCAAGCCCTGGTGTTCCGGCGGATACCACCGGCTGGCCAACGGCAGCGCCACGGCGAAGCTCGCCCCGGCGACGCCGAGCAACAAGCCGACCAGGATCAAATCGTTCAGACTGTCGGCCCACAGCCAGCCTAAGAGCAGCGGAACCATCGTCAGCAAAAGGCCGATGGTCCCGGTATTCTTCGCTCCGATGCGGTCGGTCATCAGCCCGAACGCCAGACGAAGAATGGAACCGCCCAGAATCGGCACCGCGACGAGGAACCCCTTTTGGGCGTCGTCGAGATTAAGATCCTTGGCGATGGTGACGCCGAGCGCGCCCAACAGTACCCACACCATGAAGCTGATGTCGAAGTAAAGGAAGGCCGACAACAACGTCGGCGGATGCCCGGCTTTGGCGAACTCGCGCAAATTCATTCCATCGGTTCCCTTCGGCGCGCGGAATCGTCCGGCTCCCGCGGACGCGCGCCCGTCGCGGAACCTTTGAGACTCCAAGTGATTCAGATCAATAGACGTCGCGCTGATAGCGCTTCGATTTGACCAGCCCGGCGACGTACTCTTTGGCCGCCTCGGCGGAGAGCGCGCCATGCTCCGCGACCACCGCGTGCAGCGCGGCGTCGACGTCCTTCGCCATCCGTTTCGCGTCGCCGCAGACGTAGAAGCAGCCCCCTTCCTCCAACCACTTGTACAGTTCGGCGCCGTTTTCGATCATGCGGTGCTGAACGTACAACTTCTCCTTTTGATCGCGGGAGAAGGCGAGGTCGAGGCGCGTCAGAAGCCCGGTCTTCTGATACGCGGCGAGTTCGTCGCGGTATAAGAAGTCGGTTTCCGACCGTTGGTCGCCGAAGAAGAGCCAGTTTTTGCCGACGGCCCCCTTCGCGGCCCGCTCTTGCAGGAAGGCGCGGAACGGTGCGACGCCCGTGCCGGGACCGACCATGACGACCGGCGCGGCGTCGTCGGCCGGCAGGCGGAAGCCGTGCGAGGTCTGAACGAAGACGTGCATCCGGTCGCCGAGGGAAAGGCGGTCGGACAAAAAGGTCGACGCCGTGCCGTTGCGAAGCCCGTTCGCCGTCTCGAAGCGGACGACGCCGACAGTAAGATGAACTTCGTCCGGGTGGGCCAACGGCGACGACGAAATGGAGTACAGCCGCGGCTGCAAACGGCCCAGCGCCTCGGCGAAGGCGACGGGATCGGGACGAACCGCAGGGTAGCGCCGCAACAAGCCGAGCGCGTCGACGGCGGTTTCTTCGGCCCGCAGTTCGCTCAGATCGGCGGCGTCGGTTTCACCAGCCGTGGCGACCAGCAGATCCCATAGAGCGTCGGACGGACGACCAAGGTCGCGCTTTTCGGTCAGCGCGACCCGCAAGCTGTCGTCGGCCACCCACTCGGCGCCGGTCGCTCTCAATACATCGAGGACGGACTGCACCATTTCCGGGCAGACGCGCGGCGCGATCCCCAGGCTGTCGCCCGTCTGATACGTCAGCCCGGCGCCCGCGACGGAACGGACGTCGACGGCGATGAACCGGGTGTCCTTGGCCGACCCGGCGCCGTTGAGCCGCCGGTTCGCTTTCAGCCGGCCGGGAAATGGGTTGGTCTTGGAATAGGCCGACGGTGCGTAACCGTTCGTCGAACCGCCCGCGACGCCGTTCGTCGAACCGTTCGCGTGGCCGTTCGTCGAACCGTTCTTAGCGGCGGCCTTCGGCGCCGGCAGTGTGCCGGCGATCGATTGCAGCCGTTTGACCGCATCCTTCGTCGACTTGCCGCCCGGCACGCACAGCCCGACGTCCTTCTCCGACCCAAGCGCCAACGCTTCCGCATAACTATGGCAGAGGTAACCGCATTGGCCGCAGTCGAGCTGCCCCATGGCGGCCGACAGTTGGAAGTCGAACGGACGACCCTCGGCCATCTTCAACCGATCGTCCAAGGCGAGCGTCGGGTCTTTCCAAGGGAGGGGTTCCGGCTCGGCCTCCGCCGGGGGCGGCGGGGCGGCGACGGCTGCCGTTTCGTCCAGACGAAGTACGCCGGCGAGCAGCCCGCTCAGCCACGCCCGCTGGGTGGGCGTGAACGGGGCGGTTTCCGGAATCAGTTGCAAGGCGGAGCTCATCTTCGTCGATTCATCCCTTGGTGCTTCGCGTCGGCGAACAGGCCGACGACGGTGGTCGCTACCGAACGCCGCGTTCGTCAGCGGACGGCCGCTTCGAGTTCTTCGATCGGCCGACGGGCCGCGAAGTCACGGAAGGTTTCATTTTCGTCGGCGCGTTCCTCCAAGTAGAAGCGGAGCAGCCCCTCGATCCGGCCGGGCACTTCGTCGAACGGGACGTCGGCTTCCAAAAGCCGACCGATCTTAGGATCGGTCCCAGTGCCGCCGCCGATGAAGATCTTATACCCTTCGACTTCCTGGTCGCCGACTTCCACCTTCGCCCCCAACAGGCCGACGTCGCCCACGTAGTGTTGGGCGCAGGAATGGTGGCAGCCGGTGAAATGCACGTTCAGCGGCAGGTCGAGCGGCAGTTTGTCGTCGAGGGCGTCGGCCAGCGCCAGTGCGTGGCCTTTGGTGTCGGTGGCGGCGAACTTACAGCCGCGGCTGCCGGTGCAGGCGATGAGGCCGGCCCGAAGCGGTCCCGCGCTGGCGGTAAGACCCAGCGCCTGCAATTCGTCTTCGACGGCCGCCCATTCCTCCGTCTTCAGATCGGTGATGAGCAGATTCTGCCAGACGGTGAGACAGATCGACCCCGACCCGCGGCGGTCGGCGAGGTCGGCCAAGCCGCGCATCTGCGCGACGGTCATCCGGCCGACCGGCAGGACGACGCCGACGTAGCTGCGGCCCTCGGTCGCCTGCGGGTGGAAACCCACGTGCCCCATGCGGTCGATCGGTCCGCGCGGTTCGCATTCCGCCGCCGGCAGCTTGCGGAACGGCTTGCCGTAATACCGTTCGGTTTCCTTGAGGAAGCCGTCGTGGCCCATCCGGTCTAAGACATACTTCAGACGGGCCTTCTTACGATCGGTGCGGTCGCCGTGTTCGATGAACGCCTCGATGGCGGCGACGGCGGCGGGCAGGCATTCCGCCGGCTTGAGTAAGACGCCGCAGTCGCGGGCGAAATCCTTGTGGCCGGTGATGCCGCCGAACCCCATGCGGAAGTAAACGCCCGGCGCGATCGGGGCGCCGTCGGCGGACCGGCCGTCGACGACGCGGACCGCCGAGAAGCCGATGTCGTTGGTTTCCTCTAAGACGCCGATCCGGCCGCCGCCGTCGAACGCGACGTTGAATTTGCGCGGAAGGCCGTACATCTCGCGATGGTTTAAGATGTAGTGATGCAGTTCGCGGCAGAGCGGCTGGGTGTCGATCAGCTCTTGATAGTCGACCCCGGCGACCGGGCTGCCGACGATGTTGCGGATGTTGTCGGCGCCGCTGCCCCTGGCGACGAGGCCGGCTTCCTGTAGGGCGAGGAGTAGTTCCGGGCCGTGCTCGGCCGGTATCTCGCGGATCTGAAGATTGGCGCGGGTGGTGACGTCGGCGTAGCCGCCGCCGAAGCGCTCGGCGGCGTCGGCCGCGGCGCGGAACTGAAACGAATTGAGACGGCCGCCGGGCAATCTAAGACGGCACATGTACGAGTCTTGCGCGGGCGACACGTAGAACAGGCCGTGGAATTTGAAGCAGAAGACGTCGGTTCCCTTGGGGAACTTCTCCTGCTCCGCGTGTTCGACCAGGTCGTCCCAACGATCCAGCGGATTCTTTTTGCGCTTCGCTTCTTCTTCGGCGGTCAATTTCTTACCGTCGGCGACGAAGCGATCCTGGGCGGCGCGGTGCACGTCAGCGGGATCGGTGGAAACGGTCGGCTTCACCGCCGTCGCGCCGTCCCGACCGGGGGCTTGCACCGCGGTCTTCAGACCGACGGTCAAACCTTCCAGGTAGGCCCGTTGTTCGGTGGTGAAATCGTCGTTCGGAATGTTCATCCTGCTGCACCTTGAACGAACGACGCGCCGGCGGCGAATCCAGCCAAGCCGGTCCAGCCCGGTCGAAGCAAGAAGCTCCGCCGCCGTGGATCGCCGAATTCGACTAGCGATCTACTGAGCCGGCTCCTGGAGTGCATGTCCTGTGCCAACGAACGCCGAAGCCGATTTTCAGCGGTGTTTATCGCGTACTTCCCCTCGATGCCTGTTTGATACTGCACTAGTCGTCGGCAAGGCCGCCTAATTATTCAGCAGGCCGACCGTCTGCCCGGCTAATAGTCTCTTCGACGACCGACGACGGAGACGGAAGTGCGGGTTGCTCCGTATGCGCACGGCCGGTCGGCGCTGCGGTCGAGAGGTCGCCGTGAACGACGCATGAATCTCGAGGGAGTTTTCCGATGCGAACAAGGAATCGACGGTGTCCCGACGGACGAGCGACGCCGTTCATGTGCGACGGAACGAACTCTTTGCCAAGGATGGGCGCGATGGCAGCGACGACGAAATTCCGAAAACTTCGCCCAATGACGACGGCGGCCGTCGCCATGTTCTCCGCGGCGGTCGCCGCCGCCGACCCCGCGGCCGTCGAACCGACGCCCGTGGCGCCGGCCGCCGTTGGAACGACGCTTAGCGAAACGATTGTTTCGCCCGACGCCCCCGCCATGGGTCCGTGCGCTGAAACGGGCGCCTGCCTCGAATGCAAGGCGCCGTTCGACTTCAAGAAGGTGCCGCCGGTCCGCAGCGCCCCGCGCACCGGCAACTTCTCGATTCTGCCGACCGGACCGGGCTACTACTCGTTCGCCGACTTCATCACCGGCAACGAACGCAAAAAACCACCGAAGTACGGCTACAACCGCTTCGCGCTCTTGGGACCGTCTTTCTTCGACTCCGACTTCCGCTACCTCGACGACCCGAAGAACGTCGACCACGACTACGCCGACCCGCTCAAGCGCATTCGCCTGGGCGACGATTGGCTGCTAAGCACCGGCGGGACGATCTGGAGCCGGTCGTTCGGCGAGTACAACTCTCGTCTGACGACGAACGACAACAACTACAACCTGACGCGCATTCGGTCTTACGCCGACCTCTGGTACCAAGATCGATTCAGAATCTTCGGCGAGTTCATCGGTTCGTGGACGCTGCACCAAGACCTGCCGCCGCTCTTGATCGATCAGACGAACGCCGACATTCTGAATTTGTTCGTCGACGTGAAACTGTTTGAATGCGACGGCGATCCGGTGTACCTGCGCGCCGGCCGGCAGGAACTGCTCATCGGTTCGCAACGGCTGTTGTCGAACCTCGACTGGGCGAACACCCGGCGGACGTTCCAAGGCGTGCGGGCGCTGAAGTCGGGCGAAAAGTGGGACGCCGACCTGTTCTGGGTCCAACCCGTGATTCCGGAGGCGAACGACCTCGACGACAACGATCAGAACCAAAACTTCGCCGGCGCCTGGCTGACGTACAAGCCGATGAAGGGAGTCTGCTGGGAACTGTACGACCTGGTGCTGGACAATCAGAACGCGACGACGCAGACCGGCATCGTCCGCAACCCATCAACCATCAACACGCTGGGCGGGCGGTTCTCCGGGGATAAGAACAACTTCCTGTGGGATTTTGAAGGCGCGATGCAACTCGGCGCCCGCGACGACCAAGACGTGGTCGCCGGCATGGCGACGACCGGCGTGGGTTACAACTTCAAGGACGCGCCGATGAATCCGTCGGTGTGGCTGTACTACGACT